>JANYHQ010000327.1 GCA_025358985.1 Acidimicrobiales bacterium | reverse complement strand
AGTCCAGAGTCGGGCGTGCCTTCTTCAGCCGACCGCAGGTGCTGGATGGACACACGATGCAATGCCTCACGCACCTCCTCGTCCGTTCCTGTACGGAGCAGTCTCAACGACGACATCTGCATGGGCGGCACGTTGACATGGCTAATGAGGGGGTGGACCGGACGATGGTCCTGTTCACCTGCTCCAAAGAGTTGTTCATGGAGCTTCTCGCCTTCGCGCAAACCGGTGTATTCAATGGCCACGGGCGGGTCAACCTGCTGAGCCATCCGCCTGGCCACCTCGTCAATCGATACCGGCTCGCCCATGTCCAAGATCAGCGCTTCTCCACTGCGACCGATGCCCCCCGCCTGCACCACCAGTAGCACCGCCTCTTCCACCGTCATGAAAAATCTGGTGACTTCCTTGTGCGTAACGGAAATCGGTCCGCCCCGAGCGATCTGCGCCCTGAACGTATGGATCACCGAACCACGGCTGGCTAAAACGTTGCCAAAGCGGACCGAAATGAAGCGTCCACTGTGTTTTCGGGCGTAGTTGGCCGTGATGCGCTCCGCAATGCGCTTGGTGTACCCAAGTACGGACGAGGGATCAGCAGCTTTGTCCGTGGAAATGTTGACAAAACAGTCAACCCCCACAGCGACTGCGGCATCGAGCACACTCTGGGTGCCTTCCACGTTGGTCTTCACCGCCTCGGTGGGATGCATTTCCAGCAACGACAGGTGTTTCAGCGCCGCCGCATGAAACACGATTTCTGGTTTGAACGTTTGGAACACGGTGAGTATCCGGTCCCTGTCGCGAATGTCGGCCACCACCAACCCAGGGTCGTCGAGCAACCCGTTGCCTGTTATCGACAGATGGGTGGCATGCAGAGCCGACTCATCGCGGTCCACTTTGATGAGGGCGGCCGGGCTGGCCTTGGCCAGTTGTCTACAGATCTCTGACCCGATGGATCCGCCCGCACCGGTGACCAGCACCCGTTTGCCGGCGATGTACGCGGTGACCGCTCCCCAGTCCGGCGAGATCTCACGTCGCTGCAACAGGTCTCGCTCCGTCAGCGGCCGGATGGCGGTGGTATCCACCGAGTCCTCGTAGGCCTGCACCAGAGACGGCAGAATAAGCACTTCGAGGCCCGCTGTACGGGCTGACTTGGCGATTTCGGCCAAGGCATCCCCGGACAGATGGGGGGCCGCAATCAGCACCGCCGTCGCCCGGTGATGGGCCGCTGCGTCCAACAGTTTCAGGCTGTTGCCAGCCACTGGGACACCCATGACGTAGCGACGCGAATGCAGTGGATCATCATCGAGAAGTGCAACCGGCAGGTACTCGCCACGGGGGTCGAGTAGCAGGGCCCGAACGATTTGCGGCCCACTCGTTTCCCCTCCCACCACCAGTGTTCTGATGGCATTGGTGGGGGGTCGCAACCGGCGCTCGTAGATCACTCGCCAGGCGGCTCGACCCGAAACCGCCACCCCCGCACCGAGGAGTCCTGCCACAGCTGCGGTGGCCTCACCAACTACTCCTCGACCGGGGCTCATCACGGCAACGGCCACCAGCCCGCCGACCAGGAAGGCTGCGCCCACCCGAATGGCGTCCGCGAAGCTGGAGACGGGCCACCGTCCTCCGTACGTCCCCAGCCCGAATCCGACCGCCAACTGGACAACAAATAGCAGAATGGCCACTCGACCCAACGTGCGCAACGGAGGATCCAGTAGGATCGACGCACCCAGAATTCCAAACGCCCCGCTGGCGACATCCCACGTGGGCAGGAACACGGGCCGCAGTCTGCGAATGCCTTCGATCACATCACTCGACGACGAAGCCTGGGGTGATGCAATGGTTGGTGACTCATTCATTTCGACTCCCGACTGACCGGCTTCATCCCGACGCGGAAGGCAACCGCGGAGAGTGAATGTACCGTCACTTCTGCACAATAGCCACGGTCAGCGTCAAAAAACCCGGAAGGGACCGCTACGAGCGTCCAACTCTCCGGGTGTACGGCATTCAGCGAGGACATCCAAGCTCTTAGGCTTGCTCTGTATGGCTCGCGTTCTCCATGTCACCACCGTCGAGTTCACCGCTACCAGGTTGTTGCTCCCGCAGCTACGAGACCTGCAGGAGCGGGGATTCGATGTGCATCTGGCTTGTCGTCCAGACGCCGCCACCTTCGCTCCCGAGCTAGAACCGTTCTCCCCTACGGCTGTGCATTTCAGTCGTTCTGGAAGCGCCACGGCAATGGCCAAAGGGACGCTTGACCTGCTCCGGATCATCCGCACCCTGCGCCCAGACGTTGTACATCTGCACTCCCCGGCCACCGCGCTCCCGGCCAGAGTGGGCTTGGCCGTGCGTCGATACGGAACGCGCATCGTTTACACGGTCCACGGGTTTGCCCAATCATGGGGCGACATGTCCCGCAAGGACCGGGTCCTCGACCTCGCCGAGAAGACGCTGTCTCGGGTGTCGGACTGTTTGCTGTTCCAATCTCGAGAGGACCTGGAAGCAGCCCAACGACGCAACTATCACGGCAATCTCCGATTCCTCGGCAATGGGGTGGACGAGGAATGGTTCACCGGCCCGGAGGTTGCCAGCCGGCTCCCTCACGCACCGCTGCGCCTCGTATATGTGGGTCGGTTGGTACGTGAAAAGGGTGTACTCGAACTGCTCGAGGCGGTGGCCAGGGTGCCCGATCTGGAGCTGACGATCATCGGAGATGCTCTGGCCAGCGACCGCGATGCAGTGACCGCCGAAGCCCGAGACCTCGCCGCCCGCTCACCCGGGCGAGTCCATTTCGTGGGCATGCTGGCCCGCCAAGATGTACGTGCCGTGTTGCGCCGCCACGACTGCTTTGTCCTTCCCAGTTGGCGTGAGGGAGTCCCTCGCTCGATGATCGAGGCGATGGCATCCGGACTGCCCGTCATCGGCACCGATATCCGGGGCAGCCGAGAACTGGTTCGTACCGGTCAAGAGGGATGGATCGTGGCACCCCGCTCCACCGATGCATTGGTGGGCGCACTCCAATCGGCCGCCGCCCTGGATGCCACTGCGCTACGACAGTTGGGCCACGCGGCCTACGCCCGAGCATCGCAGGACAACCGAGAGAGCATCGTTTTTGACCGTTTGGTGGCCGCCTACGAAGAACTGGGCGTGTCGGTGTAGCCGGGATCAGCGCTGTTCTTGGCGCCAAGCCAAGAGCATCAACGCATTCCACAACGCATGTTCATTGT
>JANYHQ010000369.1 GCA_025358985.1 Acidimicrobiales bacterium | reverse complement strand
CGCCAACCCTCCTACCACCGGTGGCAACACCACAGGCAACGTGGTCACGGCCCGCAACAAGGAACGGCCTGGGACCTCGAGGCGGGCCTGTACCCAGGCCAACGGCAGTCCCAACACCATGGAGATGGCGGTAGCCGATAGCGAACATACCAACGACAACCGCAGCGCCGTGCGGACCTCCGGGGCACTCACCAACACCCAGGCGTTGCGCCACGGTGCCCGGATCACCAGTCCGAGAAGTGGCACCACGAACAACGCCGCCCCGATGACAGCCAGCGCTACCACCGCCAACGGTGGATGGATGCGGGTGCGCCGTGACGTCACTTGAGCGCAAGGAACTTGTACTTGGCCAGTATCGCCTGACCGGGCGCAGACACAGTGAAGTCCATGAATGCGTTGGCTGCGGCACGGTGCGGGTTTCCTGCGACTGCGGCGATGGGGTACGTGGCAATGATGTTCTGCTCGGACGTTATGACAACGCCATCGGTGCGATAGTCATCGAAATCCACATCGGTGACGTAGACAATGCCGGCATCAAGCTCGCGCAGGGCCGCCTTGTTGACAATTGACTTGACGTTGGTTTCCAACGACTTGGGCTTCACCTCCACGCCGGCGCGGGCCAGGATTTGGCGGGCGTAATCACCGGCGGGAACCCCAGGTGCGCCGAGGCCGACGAACACCTCCGGGCGAGCCAGGTCGGCCAGCCCCTTTACCCGGAGTGGGTTGCCCTTGGGTACCACTATCTCCAACGTGTTACGGGTAAACAGCAACGGGGCGCCATCGAGCAACTTGGCGTTGGCCAACTTGTCCATATTCGCCATGTCAGCGGAGGCGAATACGTCCGCCGGCGCACCGTTCTGGACTTGGGTCACCAACGTGGATGACCCGGCGAAGTTGAGTGTGACCTTTACTCCTCGGTTGGCCCGCTCGAAGTCGTTTGCCATTTCGGTGAATGCGGCGGATAACGACGCCGCTGCGAACACGGTGAGCAAGCCGGTGACAGGGGCGGGTTTGGTGGTAGGGGGCGCCACTGTGGTGGTGCGTGGTGCTACTGCGGCGCGAGTGGGTCGCTTGACCGCCGCCAACGCCGGTTGGGAAATGCTGAACAGGATTGTGGCCAACAACACGGGAGCTGCCACGAGGGGCCGGTAGTACCTCACTGACTAGATAGTAGTCAGTTATTGCTTACATTCAACCGTGCGGTGGGAGCGATGACAATCGGCTCAGAAAACGCACTGCGGCATCGGCGTTTTCCTGTCGCCACACCGCCACCGGATCCAACCGCTCGCCCACCACCAACATCCCCTGATCCATGAGGGCGCCATGCAATGCGGTGAACATCTGCAGTTGTGCCGCCACCAAAGCAGCAGTATCCACACCGTTGATGTCAGACACCACCAGTTTCAGTAACAACTCACCGCGCACGTCGCGAAGGTGCTCAACGGGCTGATGCAACCATGTCCGCAATGCCCGCCGTCCCTTCGGCGTGGCGCCCAACACCATCCGATTGGGGCCAGCCGCCCCACGCTCTTCGGCTACTGCTCGGATCATGCCGAGCTCCACCAACATGTCGAGAGCCCGGTACGTCAGAGGCCGCGACAGTGACCACACTCGGCCAATGTCTCCGCTCGCGGCCAGCCGCTTGGCCACTGCAAAGCCGTGAGCTCGTTGCGCCGCCAAGGCGCCGAGACAGGCCCACTCACCCAGCAGAAGACCGGGTTGACGTACTCGGGTCATCCCCACAGCGTGCCACCTCCGCAGCCCCAGTGCGGCGGCTGGAGCGTGACCGGTGGGAGTCGTGAGGCCGGGCGAGCAGCGAAGCGCAGCGGAGAGGCGGAGCCCCAGTGTTGCGGCCGGAGGCCCACAACCCCAGTACGGCCACCACTCCCACCATGCTGAGCAGAAGACCCCATCGGTCGGCCCCGTCGTGCTCGAAGCGCAGTGTTACATGACGACTGGTGGGAATCACCACCATCATGTTCGGAGCCAAACGGTACGGGCCTTCGGCCCCGGTGGAGCGCCAGTTAGGAAAGTACGACTCCTTCACCACCACCGGCACTCCCACCCGGTCCACGGTGAAGGACACCTCACCCTGTCCTTCGTTGATGGCGCTCACCGACACCGACGGCAGAGGTTGAGACTCAGTGGAGGGTATGAACGTCCCATCACCGTATGTACGCGTAGGGTTAGAGGTTTGTACGGTGACCGCCACCCGTTTCCAGGTTGGCGGACCGGATGCCGCCAACGGAGTTGGATACAGGTCCTGATGGAGGTACTGAGTAATGGCCAGATCCAACCATCCGGTGGTCTGTGACTGCCCGATGCCGGTGACCACTGACGGCTGAAAACGCAGCCCCTCCACGAGCTCAGAGCGCAACACTCGGTAGACCTGCCACACATTGGGGCATGTACCAGTGCCCTTTTCCGTGTCCGAGCAATCGCGATGATAGGGAGACGTAGCAATCAGTCGAAGGTCGGCATTCACAGCCGCTTGGGACTGTGCCGCGGGAGAAAACACCATGTAGTACTTCACTCCCCACTGCTGGAGTCGTTTCACCCCCTCGGCTACATCCAACCCCGGATACGCAAGCCCGCGCTGCGGATCAGAGGGTCGTGCAGACAGCAGCGAAGCATTGATGAAATGATACGGAGCCGTGGGCGAC
>JANYHQ010000360.1 GCA_025358985.1 Acidimicrobiales bacterium | reverse complement strand
ATCATCATGGATCACCGGCCAGATCATCGTCGTAAGCGGCGCTCCGTAGGTGACCACAAAACCAGCGCGGCACTTCTGCTCGGGGGCTGAGATAGATCAGCCCTTGACACGATCAGTTTCGTAGGCCCACATAGCAATCTCGACTCGGTTTCGAGCGCCGAGTTTGGTCATCACACTGGCGACGTGGGTCTTGGCGGTACTGAGACTGATGTGCAACTCCGTAGCGATCTCGGCATTGGTCCAACCCTTGGCCACTGTGAGCAACACTTCCTCCTCACGGTCGGTGAGCGCCTCTATGGGCTGAGCCGGCCGGGTCCTCGGGCGCTTGTCCGAAAATGCCGCCAGCAGCCGAACGGTCACGCTCGGGGCGATCAAGGCGTCGCCGTTGGCTGCAGTTGGCCCCAATAGTTCGATCAGAAGCACTTGTGTAACCTTGGCTCATTGACTTGCTCGCTCCTGATGCGCTGGCCAGTTGGATCCGAGCCGAACTGGGTGCCAGACATGTCGCTACCACTGGACAGATAGGCGGCTCCAGTTCGGCCACGATCCATACGGTTCGGATCACCACCGTCAGCGGACTCGAACAACTGGCCGTGGCCAAGGTCTTCGACCGCCCCCACGTGTCGGGCGCCGCCGCCCGTCAACATGTGGTGGCAGAGGTCGACCACCTCCAACTCGCACATGGCGCCCACCTTGCGGTTCCACAACCGTTGGCGTTTGAGGCCACCGGTGACGTTCTGGGCGCGCCGGTCGTGGTGATGACTCGCCTCCCCGGAAATCCTCTTCCTCGCCCCACGGTGGCGGGCTGGATAGAGGGTTTCTCCACCACATTGCGATCAATAGCGGCTGCCGACGTCGACATCATCGATTTGTCGTCGGCCACCTCATGGCGTGACCCCACACTGCAACGCCCCGACTGGTTCGGTGACGTAGCACTCTGGAACGCTGCGGTTGTGCGCGTTGACGCTGGCTTGGTTGGCTCCCGCGACCGATTCATCCATCGAGACTTCCATCCAGGGAATGTCCTCTGGCATCAGGCGGGCGTGTCGGGTGTGGTGGATTGGGTTCACGCCTGTCGGGGCCCTATCGATTTCGACATTGCGTCGTGCCGGGTAAACCTGGCCCTCACCGCTGGCATCGACGCAGCTGAGGCTTTCACCCGGGAACTTGGCGGACTCGGGGTTGGGTACGACCGAGCATGGGATGTGGACAAGGCGCTGAGCCTTGCTGCGTATGCCGAAGTGCTGCTCACCGGCAACGACTTCGGGGCGGGACTGACCCTTGACGGCATCCGCCGGAGCCTCGTCGAGGTGATCCGTGCGGCACTCTCGGACCCCTTCATGCGGCAGCGGCCATCCGGATGCTGATGCCGGATGGCCAGCTCGACAGGCGTTGGCCGGTAGGATTGGTGAAGACCAGCTCGCCGTTGGGGTCACCGGTGATGGTCCATCCCCCCTCATGACAGGCGTGGTGATGACGGGAGCACAATAGACAGCCATTGGCGTGATTGGTGAGCCCACCATTGATCCAATGTTTGATGTGATGACCTTGCGTCCACGATGGTGGCGCGTTGCACCCCGACATCCGACATCCACCATCGCGTAACACCAGCACTTTTCGTAATGCATGTGAGAACGTTCGTTCTTCTCTTCCCACATCCACAATCTGTGACACCGCATTCGTGAGGATCCGACTGATGCCAGCATCGCAGCACATTCGTCTGGCCGCCTCGGCGGTGATGAACGTCCCTCGCTCCGTAACCGCCGATCCCGTTGCATCGCGCAAGGTGGCCAAGTCGACAACGACACTGACGTGAGGTCGGATCTTGGGACTGGCGTCACTACTCCCCACTCCGTTCAAAGCGTCTGTACAAATCCCCACCAATGCATCGACTCGACGCTGAGTGGAGGTTCGAAGGTGGTGCTCCGACGCAGGCTCATTCTGCCAATCGGCCTTCGTCCGGGCATCAAGCGCGGTGTTTACGATGTCCGCCGACTCCGGGTCCAACTGGCCGATGAACTCCGTCATACCTGTGTATTTCTTGCGTGAATCCAACGAACGTCGGGCGCGCAGCGCCTCGTCAGTTGCCACTCCCGCCTCGTCGTCCACGGTTCGACCCCATCGCTCCAATTCGCGGCCCAACTGCGCAGGCGACAACGACGAGGCCAATGCCGTGAGCCTTGCTTCATCACGCACCGCTGCCTCGGAGCGAGGCTTGGTGACCGTTTCGGCCACCATCCGGACCTTCGACATTGACACCTCACCAGATTCCACCGCGGCCTGCAGCGCCGGTAGTGCCGCCAACCGATCAACCGCCTTCTCCACCTGGGCCGCCTCACCCCGCGACAACCCCAACCCCGCCGACAACACCGATCGATCCACCCCGCCACGCTCGCGCAACAGCCGGATCCGTAACCCCTCCAGTCGCGATATGACGGTGGAGAGGATGGCAACTGATTCATCTATTGCTTGAACATTTTGGAACACAACTGTTGGTAGTAACATGGCATCGGTTGCCCGTTCCAACCAAGTCAGCTGATCCATAAAGTAGACAGTACCGAACACATGTTCGAGTGTCAATGTATTTTTGAGACTTTTGCTTGCCGATCCATGAATAACATGGAATACTCTGAGACATCATGAAAGTTTCTTCTAGCCGCGCCCCTTCCAACCGTGAGAACTGGGTCATCGAAATTCCGTCAGCGCCACCGCGTACTGCTACCCAGACTGGCCCGGGCCAGTACACCGTGGAAGGGGCGCTACAGCAGCGTGGGCTGGCCACCCGCAACGTGAAAGGGGCGATGAGCGATCGCCGAGCCTGGATGCGTTGGACTGCCAGGGTGGTGTTCGGCGTTGTGGTGGTGGTGCCCATCGCCTACCTGCTGGGCCTTATGGCATGGTTCGTGGTGAGCGTGATCTGACTCAGCGCCAGAAGCCCAAGACCCGCCAGCCGACATCGGGGAATCCGGCGGCGTCGGCGACTTTGGCGCTGGCGTAATTGTCGGGGGCGTGCAAATACGTGGGCACTCGCCCTTCGGCAATCACCCGACGAGCCACAGTGGCCACCAGTGCACGGCCGATGCCGCGTCCCCGCAGGGACTCTTCCGTACCCACACTCAGCTCATGGCCAAAATCGTCATGCATCTTGCGACCCACACCTGCGCCGTACTTGCCATCGTCGTCCCACGCAATGAGCAAGTCGCCGTTGAACGGCTTCAGCCAAACCGGCACCCGCGGATCTTTGGTGGGCACCCACTCTCCGGCGTCGGGAATGTCCGTTGGATCAAGCGTCCAGCGAAACAGTCCACGTGACAAAACCCCGGGACGACCCAATACCTCACCCATGCCCGCTGACAGTGACGCAATATCGGCTTCCAGATCGTCCCCGCTCACCAGTTCGGCGATGGCATCAACCTTGTCTAACGGCACGGACAGCACGGCATGAGATGGGGTGGATACCCCCACCACGTCGTGGACAAAGCCGTCCCAACCCGGCATGTCCCGGTGCGCCGACCCCACCACCGTGACCCCGGATCCGTTCGGAGGCCAACCCCCCAACCAATCACGTAGGTGACGGGCCAGAATCTCGGGAGTGTGGGCGGAATCTACTGCTGACATATCGGGTCATTGTCTAGCTGCTCACAGGTGGTGCGTGGCCAACCCGTTTCTCACCCACGTCGAGTGGCGCAGGGATTGCGGAGAGCGCATCCTGTACTCCACTCGATGGTGCCGCTGATGAGTCAAGGGGCCAAGAATGCGAGCAGTGCGGCGTTGAACTCTTGGGAATGGGAGGCATTCATGCCGTGCGGGCCATCCTTGATAAGCACCAGTTCCGAGTTGGCAATCGCCGCAGCGGAGCGCTTGCCTCTGACTTCGAATGGGACGACGCCATCGGAATCACCGTGGATCACCAACGTGGGTACGGTGACCTTTTTCAGATCCTCTCGGAAATCCGTACGGCCAAATGCGGCAATGCAGTCAAGGGTGCCCTTGGGAGAAGCCACCTCGGCCAAGCTCAGGGCATACTGGCGTTGGAACTCACTCACCTTGAGCTCGCCGCCAGCACTGAAGAAGCCCTGAAAGAACTGGTCGAGGACAGCGATACGGTCGCTTTTCACGCCGGATTCAAAGCTGGCGATG
>JANYHQ010000359.1 GCA_025358985.1 Acidimicrobiales bacterium | reverse complement strand
GTGATCATGGACCCGCCGGGCGCCGTGCCAGTGTTTCTGGCCGTCACTGCGGGGCTCACTCGAGCAGAACGCAGCCGGGCGGCGCTGATGGCGGTGATCACGGCGTTTGCGGTGATCGTGATGTTCGCCATCGGGGGCCGTCAGGTGCTTCGCTATCTCCACGTGTCGGTGCCTGCATTGCAGTGCTCGGGCGGGCTGCTGTTGCTCGTGGTGGCGTTGCAGTTGCTGCAGGGCCGAAGCGATTCGACGGAGGACATCGAGCCAGAGCAGCGTTCCAGCATCGGGATGGTTCCTCTCGGCACGCCGCTATTGGCCGGGCCGGGCGCCATCGTGGCCACCATCTTGTTCGTTCAGCGGGCCAAGACCTCGTCCCGACTGCTGGCGCTCGGCCTTGCCATCGTCGGTGTACAGATTGTGTTGTACCTGGCGATGCGCTTTTCCGAGGTTATCCGCAGCATCATTCGAGACGCTGGCATCCTGCTGGTCACCCGGGTGGCGGGCATGCTGGTGGCGGCCATCGCCGTGCAGATGATTGCGGATGGGGTGCGGGAGTTCGTCCACCTCGGTTGAGGTCGGTAGGGGCGTGCCAGTGCCTTGTAGTGTCAGGCACTCATGTTGCGTGTCGTGCTGCCCAAAGGTTCGCTGGAACGAGCCACTCTGGAACTCTTCGAGCAGGCGGATCTGCCCGTGCTTCGTTCGTCGGCCGTGCAGTACCAAGCCACCATCTCTGACCCTCGTATCGCTGATGTCCGTATCCTTCGTCCCCAGGAAATTCCCACTTATGTCAGTGAAGGTCTGTTTGATATCGGGATCACAGGGCGCGACTGGATAGAGGAAACGCAGTCAGACGTGGTGTCGCTCGGGGAGCTCCGCTATTCCAAAGCCACGGCCCGCCCCATCCGACTGGTGGTGGCCGTCAGCGTGGACTCCCCCTGGCACAGCGTTACTGATTTGCCGCATGGGGTTCGGGTTTCCACCGAGTACCTCGGTATCACCAAGCGGTTCTTTGCCAACAGGGGCATCGAGGCCAAGGTCCGACTTTCGTACGGTGCCACCGAGGCCAAGATCCCAGATATCGCCGATGCAGTAGTGGAGATCACCGAAACTGGATCGGCATTACGGGCTGCTGGCCTGCGCATCATCGATACCATTCTCACCAGCTACACGGAGTTGATCGCCAACCGGGCGGCCTACGACGACCCAGTGAAACGTCATGCCATGCACCAGATCCATACCCTGCTCGCCGGGGTGATGGACGCACGCGGCAAGGTATTGCTGAAGCTCAATGTGGCGGATGCCGACTTGGATCGGGTCATCGCCATTGTCCCGTCGCTCAAGACTCCCACGGTGTCCAAGCTGTTCGGAGATGGCGGATACGCGGTGGAGACAGTGGTGCCCAAGAGCATCATCAACACGCTCATTCCCGCCCTCAAGGATGCGGGCGCCACCGGCATCCTGGAACTGCCAATCACTAAGATCGTGCCGTGAAACGCCCGGTATTGCGTGACGCCGCGGTCGGCGAAGTTATTTCCTTCAACGCCGGTGAAGGCCAAGGTCATTTGTTGGCTGATGATCAGCACACGTACAGCTTTCACTGCACCCAGATAGTGGGCGGGGCCCGCACGATTGCCGTGGGATCAGTTGTGCGGTTCGACGTGGTGGCTGGCCACCGAGGCCGGTGGGAAGCATCACAACTGCGCAGCGCCGAAGACAATGCCTTCCTCTGCTCGGTATGTGGTGCACTCGTTCCCGGCCAACGGGGTGAGTACGACATCTGTGCGGTATGCGGCTGGGAAGATGATCCTGCGCAGGCTGATGATTCATCGTACTCAGGGGGAGCCAACTCGCACAGCCTTGATGAGGCCCGAGCTTTGTGGGACCGTCGCGCAGAAACTTCAGCGTGATGGACCTGCTCGGCAACGTCGTCCAGCACTACGCCTGGGGATCACGCACTGCCATCCCGGAATTTCTGGGAATCATCCCGGACGGCACCCCTCAGGCCGAGGTGTGGATGGGGGCACATCCGTCAGCGTCCTCGCTCGTACTTCGTCATGGTGTGCGGCGCCGACTCGACGAGGTCATTGCCGAGAACCCGGTGCGGGAGTTGGGCCAAGACGTGGTCAACACGTTTGGTGGGCGGCTTCCGTTTCTGGTGAAGCTACTGGCCGCAGGTGAGCCACTCTCCTTACAGGCGCACCCCAATCTTCAACAAGCGCAGGCTGGATTTGCTCGTGAGAACGCGGCCGACATTGCGCTGGATGCTCCCAATCGTTTGTACAAAGACGCCAATCACAAGCCCGAGATTCTGTGCGCGCTTACCGATTTTGTAGGGCTGTGCGGATTCCGACCAGTTGCTGCCACCGTTGAATTGCTGCGTTCCCTTGACACACCCGCGACTCGGCGTCTTGGCCACGAGTTGAGCAGAGACGGAGTGGAGTCGGTGGTCACGGGGTTGTTACATCTTCCGCCGGATCAGAGGTCTTTGGTGGTGGATGAAGTGGTGGCGGGCTGTCGACTGGCATCTTCGTGCGATGAGTTTGATTGGGCGCTACGCCTGTCCGAGCAGTACCCGGGCGACATCGGTGTAGTGGTGTCGTTGCTGCTCAATCTCGTTCACGTCTCGCCGGGCCAGGCGCTCTACTTGGGCGCTGGCAATCTGCACGCTTACCTCGGCGGATTGGGTGTTGAGGTCATGGCCAACTCCGACAACGTATTGCGGGGCGGGTTGACGCCCAAGCATGTGGATGTGGACGAACTGCTTGCCGTCCTCGATTTTGCACCGTTGGTGCAGCCCGTGATGGCGTCGAGATCGGTTGCTCCAGGGGTGGCGGTGTTCGATACCCCTGTTCCTGATTTCCGTCTCTGGATACATTCGATTGACCCCGGCCAGCACGTTGAACTCCATTCCGAGGGTCCGGAGATCATCGTATGCACAGCTGGC
>JANYHQ010000332.1 GCA_025358985.1 Acidimicrobiales bacterium | reverse complement strand
GCAGCCAATCCACCGACTCCCCGATTGCTGCGGCATCAATGTCGTCGCGGATGTCGACCGAAACTGCGGTGCCCATGACAAGTTCCACATGGGTGCAACCGGTCATGCCACGGACACTCCGGCGGCGCTAGCGGCGTCGATGGCTGACTGGAGTGAAACGGCATAACTCTTCGATGTGTACGTGGCGCCCGAGACTGTATTGATCTTGGCGGACTGGGCGGTGAGGGCTTCGCTTTTGAGTACGGGCACGGCTTGGCTGTTGATACGCACACTCTTGCCGTGACTATCGGGAGTCTGCAGTGCCACCACGTTGGTGATCTTGGCGTTGGCGACCGTGATCTTCACTTGCACAGGTCCCCATTTGTTAGTGGACACCTGACCGGTGAATGTGGCGGTTGATGATGCAGCCGTCGCCGGGGCAATCACCGATATGGTGCTGGTCGGCGTGGCCAGTGCCTTGGCAACGGTGACGGCCTTGGCGACGGTGACGGACCTGATGGTGGTCGGTGTCGCCGCTGAAGCAGCGAAGGCAACGGGGGCGGCGGACACCCGATCGGTGGCGGCGAACACCACTCCCATGGTGAACGTGGCCGCGATGCTGAGCCCGAAGGCGGCGATCCTGCTTCCCTTGGCCGGATGGCGATGCCGTGTAGTGGACTGCTTCGACGGAGCCGCGCGAGATGATGGGCGTGGCGACGGGGATCGACGTTCAGCCAGGCGGGCCAATCGCTCCTCGCTGGTGAGCGGCGTAGGGGCTGATGGGGTTGCGTCGTTGTTCATGCAACCATTACCTCAGTGGCGCATAAGACCCCGATGTGCGTCGTATTGGAATCGGGTAAGAAACAGCACAAATTGGGGGCGAACGCGCATATGAAGTGGCCACACTTGGCGCCAAGTTAGTGACGTGGTTTGGTGATGAGCCCCAGGAGACGAAGGAAGATGGGGTAGGTGGCGAATCCCACCAGCAAAATCAGCAGTATCTGAAAGGGGGTGGCCTGCTGATCTGACCCGGTCTTGTATGCGTGCACACCAGCCAACACTGTGGCGGGCAGCGATAACAGATGGATAGCCCGCCAAACACTGCGCCGAGCTCGTAACTTGGGCCATGACGTGAACACCACCACGATGAACACATAGGTGGCCAACACACCGAATGTGATGGCCGTGGTTTGGTCCGTGGCCGTCCCGGGAATGAACACCTGCTTCAATCCGATGCCTGAATCGTGGTCGGCGAATGACGCCAGCACGTGGACCCCTGTAAAGGCCAGGGTGAGACCACCGAGCCAGTTGTGCAGATCAAGCCACCATGCGGGACGAAGCCGTTCGCCTGTGGCCCGGGCTGAGAACATCAGCCCCCAGGCCAATGCCGCCACCGCCAACACCGTGGCCACGATGCCACTCGAGCGAGTCAGGTACCACCAGTTGCTCATGATGGCGCCGCAAGCTTGAGGTCCATGACGGTCACGGTAACCGGCTCAGCACTCTCTTAGGTTCGACTCCGTAGGTTGTACATCATGAACATTCTTCGCCGTAGATCGTTGAGGTGGGCGCTGCCTGCCGCCACCGTGGCTGCCACGTTGGGTATCGCCAGCATCTCGCATCTGGTGGCCGCTACTGCCCAGGTACCCAATCTGCCGCCACTCACGGCCGCCGAGTTGCTGTCCAAGGTAGCTACGGCCAAGGTGCCCGCTTTTTCCGGCACCGTGCAGTTTACCGCCAATCTCGGACTGCCCTCCCTCGGCAGTTTGGGCGGATCCGTTCCCGGTTCGATCACCGACCTCCTGGCGGGTACTCACAGCGCCACCATCTCCGCCGACGGGCCCAGCAAGGTAAAGGTCACCATGCAAGGCCAGTTGGCGGAGTCCTCGTGGATCCGCAATGGAAACGATACGTGGGCCTGGAGCAGCACCATGCAAACGGCCAAGCACGTCAAGATTCCCGCCGATGGCGCGAACAACTCCGGCGCTACTCCAATGTCAGGGATGGACTCCATGAACCCTGCGGTTATGGCATCGAGCATGTTGGCCATGGTGGATCCCACCACCACTGTCTCTGTTCGTACGTCCGCTTACGTTGCCGGGCGAGCTGCATACGAGTTGGTGCTCATGCCCAAGAGTGCAGCGTCCACCGTCGCAGAGGTGGTGTTGGCTATTGACGCTGCCACCGGCACCCCCCTCGATGCCCGTATCATGGCCAAAGGCCAGTCAACGCCGGCACTGGAACTGGGATTTTCATCCATCACGTTTGCCACACCGGCGCCCTCCACCTTCGAGTTCACCCCGCCAGCCGGCGTCACGGTGAGCGAAGCAACATCAGTGAGTGATTTGCTGCCATTCAGTGTTGACCGCCATCACGGCGAGCGGGCAACGAAGAGCCCGGCATCCGCCGACCTGGCTGCCAGTG
>JANYHQ010000320.1 GCA_025358985.1 Acidimicrobiales bacterium | reverse complement strand
CACCAGCGGGCAGCACCTTGGTCCCATGCCCGACGAACTGCCGTACATCGTGTCCAAAGGAGCCATTCATCAGATGACGGCATCGCTGAGCGAGGCCCTCATCGACACTGGCATCACCGTGAACTGCATCAATCCGGGTCCGGTGGACACCGGATATCTATTCGGCAACGAACACGCCGCCGTCGCTCGGATGTTTCCGGCGGGCCGTTGGGGCGAGCCCGATGACGCCGCGCGCCTGGTGGCATTCCTGGTGAGCGACGAGGGGGCATGGATCACCGGACAGATCATCAACAGTGAAGGCGGCTGGCGTCGTCACGCTTACGTTGCGCCGATCACCTCCAACTGAGGCGAAGTGCATAGGGTGGGGGCATGCGCATAGGACTGTTCACGTTCCCCACTTCTATCGACGGCTTCGTGGCCGATGTCGAAATGGGCATCGATGAGGGGTTCTCGTCGTTTTGGCTGCCGCAGATCTTTGGAATCGACGCGCTGACCGCCATCTCAATTGCCGCCCGCGAGATCCCCGATGTCACCTTTGGTACTTCGGTGATCCCCACCTACCCGCGTCACCCAATGGCGCTGGCGCAACAGGCGCTCACCACCCAAGCAGCCACCGACGGACGCTTGACGCTGGGTATCGGCCTGTCGCACCAAGTGGTGATCGAGGGGATGTATGGCATGTCGTTCGACAAGCCAGCGATTCATATGCGCGATTACCTTGATGTACTGCTGCCGTTGGTACGTACCGGCAAGGTCAATCACGTAGGTAAGACGCTCACGGGCAAAGGCCAATTGGGTATTGACGGTTCGTCGCCATTTCCCGTGATGATCGCCGTTTGACGGCCACCTTGTCGTGGCCGGTGAGATGGGAAAACCACAGAGCCGCCATGGCGCCCCGTATGTTGGAGCTGGCCGGATCCATCGCCGACGGCACCATCTTGTGGATGACCGGGCCCCGTACCGCTGCCGACTACATCATCCCCACCATGGCGGCGGCTGCGGCCAAGGCTGGTCGGCCTACACCGGCCACCATGATGGGCCTGCCGGTATGTGTCACCACTGACGTCGACGCCGCCAAAGAACGCGCTGCCAAGGACTACCTCATCTATGGCCAGTTGCCGTCATATCGGGCGATGCTCGACCGTGAGGGTGCCGCTGGACCGGCCGACATTGCCATCATCGGCAACGAGGCCAAGGTACGTAGCGATGTGGAGCGGTTGGTTGACAGTGGCGCCACGGAGTTTGCCGTGTCGCCGTTCGGCAGCGCCGAGGAATGCGCCGCCACTCGGGCCCTGCTCGGTTCCATGGCGGCCGAAGCGCAACCGGAGGGCGCCGTGGGGCCGGGCGAGCATCGAAGCAAAGCGGAGGAGCGCAGCCCCAATGTGAGGGCCGGCGCGACGTCGTGACGGTCGTGAACGCTGGGGTTGTGAACGGGCTGTCCACTGATCGCGACGGCCCCATTCTTCGGGTGTGGCTGGATCGGCCCGACAAGTTGAATCCGCTCAACACCGAAACGCTTGACGCAGTAGCAGCGGTCTTTTCCATGGTGAACCAGGACTTTGAGGTGAAGTTAGTGGTGTTGGCCGGACGGGGCAGCTCCTTCAGCGCCGGTGCCGACCGCAAAGCATCGCCGGGCGGCGAGCGTATGAGCGCGTCGTCGGGGGCGGGTGACCGAGAGCGCCGCTGGTACAGCCAAATTGGTCATCGGGCTTGCGCAGCAATCATCAATTGCGAAGTCCCCACCATTGCCCGTATCCAGGGGTGGTGCGTGGGCGGCGGTCTGGCTTTAGCGTTGGCCTGTGATTTCCGTATTGCCGGCGACGATGCGCGCTTCTCCATCCCCGAGGTTGATCTCGGCATCCCTCTGGCGTGGGGAGCTACTCCACGACTGATCAGCGAAATCGGCGCGTCCCGGGCTCGCGAACTCATCTTGATGTGCAATGAGGTTGATGGCGCTGAGGCCGCCCGCATTGGCCTCGTACATCGGTGTGTTCCGCTGGCCGACCTCGACGCCGAAGTGCAAGCCTGGGCGCAGCGACTGGTGGCCAAACCGCAGATTGCCGTGAGTGAGGCCCGCAGCCAATTCCGCGCCTATGCCCATGCGGGGGTGCTGGGCGATGTCACCCAGACCGACGGTGACCTCATGATGCAAGCTTCACGTGGTCCGGTGGCACAAGCGGCATTTGGCGGCCTCGACTGAGCAGTGTTGGGCTGTTAGTTGAGCTGGGTGCGTAGGCGTCGGCGTTCTTCTTGCAACAGTTGGTTGGCATCGGGATGGGCCACCATCAGTTCGTCGAACCGGCCACAACGCATCAGATCCTCATTCGGATGCTGGCTAATCTGAAGTCGAACTACGCCCGGCGCCGAGACCTCATCTCGTTGTGCGACATCGTACGTATGCGTTGGTATCTG
>JANYHQ010000307.1 GCA_025358985.1 Acidimicrobiales bacterium | reverse complement strand
GTCAACGGCCAATAAGGCTCCCGCGGCGTGGGCCGTATCGGCTGCAGATCGGATATCGATCACGTCCCAGGTGGGGTTGGCCGGGGTCTCGATCCACACCAGGTTGGTGACGCCGGGGCGCACGGCATGGGCCAATGCAGTGGAGTCGGCCTGATCAAACAACGTGAGCTCAATACGGCCCAAACGTTCCAAACGCTGCAACCAATCCCGAGTGCCGTAGTACATCACCCGGGGAGCCACCACATGGGCGCCATGGGGCACCGTATCGAGCAGGGTCACCACTGCCGACATGCCTGATGAGAACACTGCTGCGTCGGGTCCACCATCAAGGGCAGCCAACACTTGCTCGGCATGAGTAATGGTGGAATTGCCGTAACGCAAATAGCTCTGCGGAACTTTCAGCAGATAGTCCTCGTCGCGGGCATAGGAAGTGGCCATATGAAGGGGAGGCGCGATGGCACCCGTTTGCTCATCGATGGCATGCAGCGAGTGGGCGGCAATAGTCTCTGGTGCAGGTTGATTCGACATCTGATGCTCAAGCGTACCGGCCCACCGAATTGAGCTCAGCGGGGCTGAATCGAGGGGCCTTGCACCACGTTCAGCAATGGTCCCCCAGCTAGGTATCTCCGCACGTTTTCGGCCACTACCGGATACGTGAAGGCGAAAAATGATGTGGTGGCCCCGGCAACGTGCGGGGTAATTCGAATGTTGGGGGCATCCCAAAGCGCGTGGTCGGCGGGGAGGGGCTCAGGCTCGGTGACGTCGAGTACCGCTCGAAGCCGACCCGACATCAGTTCCGCCAAAAGCGCATGGGTGTCCACCACGGCACCGCGTCCAGCATTCACCACCGTTGAACCGTCGCTCATCAGGGCCAGCATCTCGGCGTTGACGAGTCCGTGAGTGGCATCAGTGAGCGGAGTGAGACACACCAATACGTCGAGCGCCGGGAGCAAGGCCGAGAGTTCACCCACACCGTGGATGCCTTCACGAGCCCTACTGGCAATGGGCACCACCGTGCAGCCAAAGGGGCGCAGTCGCTCGTGCAAGGCCTTACCAATGGCGCCGTAACCAAGGATACCAATGGTATGCGCGCTGACGGGCCTGCCGGCACGGATTGCCCAAGAGTGATGTTGCTGCTGGCGCGCAAATGTCGGGAACAGCCGCAGTTCACTGAGGATGGCCGCAGCGCACCAATCGGCTACGGCTGCGGCATTGGCATCGCCGGCATTACAGATGGTGACGGTCTCCTTCACCAACGGAGTCACCCAGTCGTACCCGGCATTGAGTACCTGAACCACTTTGAGGTTGGTGAGTTGGGGCATCATCGCCGCCACCGCCACCTTGTCCATCCAACTGGGCACCACGAACTCCACCTCATCGGCCCCATCAGGCAACGGCTGGCCGTGTTCCACCACCACCACGTCCACGCCATCAGGTAGCGGCCCCATCAACTCAACGGCGTCGGCACTGGGAACCCAAAGCTTCATACCCATGAGTATGCGATCTTCTCAGGCGCCGCTGCGAATTGGGTATGGCGCGAGGCTGCAAGAATGCAGGAAACGGAGAAGGCTCAGCTCACGTCATCGTTGGTGCAACGCCTCGTTGCCGAACAGTTCCCGCAGTGGTCCCATCTTGAGGTGATGCCGGTGGAGCACGATGGGTGGGACAACACGTCGTTTCGTCTTGGTGATCAGATGTCTGTGCGGCTCCCGAGTGCAGATGGGTACGTAGCGCAGATAGAGAAAGAACATCGTTGGTTGCCTGTTTTGGCCCCGCAATTGCCGCTTCCCATTCCAGCTCCGATGGCCAAGGGTGTCGCCAGTGACGAGTTTGGGCGGCCATGGTCGGTGTACAGGTGGCTCCCCGGTCAAGCCGCCAACGTAGGTGGGATTGCGGATTTGGTGCAGTTCGCTGCGGACCTCGCCAACTTCTTGCTGGCTTTGCAGCGCATCGACACCACCGACGGACCGTCGGCGGGGCCACACAGCCACTTTCGTGGGGGCTTGCTCACCACCTACGACGCTGAGACACGCCAGTGCGTTCGTGACCTCGGCTCGGTCATTGACGCGCATACCGTTCTCGATGTTTGGGATCGTGCCATTGCCACTGTGTGGGACCTGGACCCGGTGTGGGTCCATGGCGACGTAGCAGCCTCGAATCTGTTGGTGGTTGACGGTCGATTGAGTGCGGTGATCGACTTCGGTTGCTCGTCTGTGGGTGACCCAGCCTGCGATCTTGTGATTGTCTGGACACTGTTGTCCGGCAACAGTCGACGTGCGTTTGCCGATGGTCTGTCGCTCGATCCGGGGACGTGGGCTCGGGCCCGTGGTTGGGCGCTGTGGAAGGCGCTGATCACGTACCGAGAAGCCATTGCAACCGGTTCTTTGGGAACAGCCGAACAACGGTTCGGCTGGCGAGTCAACGCCGCACAACTCATCCACGATCTCTGCATCGACGCTTGATTGAAGAGCAAATCATTGATGATTGTAGTTGCCCGAGGCACGGTCGATTCAGCGCTTCCGCACTCAGCGGAATTTGCCGTGGAGCTGGACGGCGACGGCAACTGTCTAGGCGGAAGACTATGTCCACCGACACTCAGGCAATCAGCGCTGCACCGCAGTACACGAGGAAGAGTATTTTCCTCCGACTCTCACCCTTCAGACAGTTCTCAGCTGGTCCGATTTCGTCGTGGTTGAAGTCGTTGAGAGCCAGACACCAACCCACCTTCGAGCCACCCCCAGTATCCCCAGCACGCTCAACAACTTCGTCGTCG
>JANYHQ010000290.1 GCA_025358985.1 Acidimicrobiales bacterium | reverse complement strand
CCGATGGCTCGTCCGGCCAGGCCAGCGAAGCGGTGTTGTGAGGGTCTGCGTCGAGGATGGCAGACAGTTCCGGAAGCAAGGCGTACACCTCGCAGAACGCCTCGAACTCACTGGCTGGCCCTTCTCCTACCGCCGCCGCAATAGACACGTTGACGCCCAGCAAGGTGCTGGCCATTTCCCATGAGCGCGGGGACGGCCACGCCGGTCGCTTGCCGTCGAGTGAGTGCAGAAGCTGCGGGCGAAAGGCCAGAAATGAGGCGATGCGCTCATCGAGGCCCCGGGTGGACACGTAGCGACGGAAGCTGTCGAGGTCAGGCTCCACCTCGAGATGCAAGAACCGGTTCGACAATGGTGCAGGCATCTCATACACCGACGCTCGATCCTCCTTGCGGTTTCCAGCCGCCCATACAAACCATCCATGGGGCAGCTCGTAAGAACCCACTCGACGGTCCAAAATCAACTGCTGGGCCACCCCTTGCATGGTGGGAGGGGCCATGGTGAGCTCATCCAGGAACAGGATTCCGGCGCCGTCGCGTGGCAAGAACTCGGGAGGAAACCACATGGACATGCCGTCCTTGGGAACGGGCAGGCCGCGCAGATCGGTAGGCGCCAATTGACTCAACCGGACGTCGACGAAGCGCAGCTGATGGGCGGAAGCCACCGCCGCCACGATGGCTGATTTGCCGATACCGGGGGGACCCCAGATCATGGCTGCGTGATCCACCTGGTGTGTCACCAGTGTGGCAAGAAAATCGCCGAGGGCCTCGGGGGTCATTGGGGCAACGTAGTGAATTGCGCAGGGCTAATGCGCGACCCACATATTTCCCGTGGTTCATCCAGCGGCGTGGGACAGTGCGAGATGGGTCCCCACGTTGTCTCCACTCCGGCGACGCGACACCGCGTCAAACGAAGCAATCATGGTGGCGCAGATACCGGTACCCACCAACACCACGATGGGCATGGCCGCCGGACCGTAGCGATCGATAAGTGCACCTATCACCCAGGGAAGAAACATGCTGCCCACGCTGGAACCCACCAGATATGCGCTGGTGACCGTGCTGGTACTGGGGATGTGGGGGTCGGCCAGCGACAGCATGGTGGGAAACATCGACGCTGTGCCCAGGCCGAACATGATGGTGCCGGTCCACATGGCGGCCACCTGGCGCCCTCCAATCAGCATCACCGTCAAACCGGTGACGCACAGCACCACATCGGAGCTCAGTACCGTCCGGGGACGCACTCTGGAGGCCACCGGAATGGAAATGAGACGACCGAGGGTGAAGGCCGCCAAGAAGCCGGTGCCCAACCACGATGCTTCACGCTGGCGATCCAAGCCACGGGCCACGCCGTATTCGAAAATCCACGATACAAATCCCAGCTCCACTCCCACGTAGGCCATGAAGAACAGCACTACCAACGCCACCTGGTAGCCCTTCCCCTTCGGAATGCCCGAGCCGCTCACGGGCTCATGGGGATCAGGGGGAGATGGTCGGCGAACCACCACCACTGCCAGTGCAACCATCACCGCAGCCACGATGAGATACGCCGCTCGGATGCTGTTGGTCCACGCCAATGATCGGTTGACCAGTATGGGAGCCAATGTGGCCCCTATACCGAAGCACAGATGCAAGGCATTCATCACCGGGCCTCCCCGATGGGTCCACAACACCACCGAGTTCCCCGTGACATCCACGAAGCCGGCGCCGAAGCCAATGAACACCTCGAAGGCCGCCAATGCCCACAGCCCGTGCGCGGCGCTGATCATGGCCATGGCGACCGCCATGATTCCCAGTCCGCCAGACATCACATGATGTGCAGGTCGGTGGCGTAGTAGCCGACCCGACCACAGGGATCCGAAGAGATACCCCACGGCCGAAGTGGTGATGAGCAGCCCGATGCGAGCCCGTGACACCCCGGCGCCGAGTCGGAATGTTTCCAACGAGGGACCGAGCAGCAACGTGACGCATCCGAGTGCCACGAATGCCCCGAGATGCAGCGGAGTCGATGCCGTGGTGAACCCTGGCCGCGTCTCGCCCGCGCGCCCGCTATTCACGGTCGTAACAGCACCCTGCCGAATGCCTGGCGACTCTCGATATAGCGGTGGGCGTCCGCAGCCTCCTCCAGCGGGAACACTCGGTCGATGACCACCTCCAGCTCACCAGCCGCCACCCGGTCCATGAGGGCGGCAATCATCGGCTTGGTCCGTTGTGAATTCCTGGCCATCTCCGCCCCCAGAAACACCCCATTGATGGACGCGTTCTTGCCCATGATCGCGGAGATGTTCGGCGCGTTTTCTTCCCGGCCGGCCTGGCCTACCCAGCTGACTCGCCCCCGATACGCCAATGCCCCCAGACTACCTTCCAGGGTGGTGCCGCCAACGGGGTCAATCACCAGATCCACGCCCCGATTGTTGGTGGCCTTCATCACGCTGGTGGCTACGTCGGCATTGGCGTAGTTGATACCGTGGTCCATTCCATAAGCGTGCAGACGATCCAGTCGATCATCACTTGATGCCGTGGCAATGATGAGTCCGGCGCCGGCCGCCTTGGCCAATTGTATGGCCGACAAACCAACCCCACCGGCACCCGCCTGAATCAACACCGTCTGGCCCTGCACCAAATGGCCAAATTCGAACAGGCAAGCAGCGGGCGTTCCTATCGAGTTCGGTACGGCCAGTGATTGCCTG
>JANYHQ010000286.1 GCA_025358985.1 Acidimicrobiales bacterium | reverse complement strand
TTGGCGGGGGCGGCCGGTTTGACTGCGCCCAAGCCTCTCAGCCCGCCATTTCCGCTGGGTTCGGGTTTGGCCACCGTGGAGGAGATGCTGCTCGATGGGGAGCAGTGCGACGTACGTCCCGGACCGGTGCGGGTGGCGTTGGCCCGCGATCTCCAGCGGCTCACAGTGGCGTTGTATCCGCTGCGCGATCATCCTGGACTGCAGCGCCCTGATCGTGCCCTCCTCGTGGACGAGGGGTCACCGTTTCCGGTTCCGCATTCGGCCATCTTCGACTTTGATGTCACCGCCGACGGGGCGGGCTGGATCGACGATGCGGCATGGGGCGCCTTGGATGTCCTCGGTGACGCGCTCAGCAACCGCAGCGCAGTCATGCATACCGACTGGCGGGCCGAGAACGTGCGGATGGGTCCTCATGGAGTGAGTGCCATTTACGACTGGGACAGTCTGGCGGCCGGTGATGAAGCGGCCCATGTGGGCGGCGTGGCCCGTGCCTTCTCCACCAATTGGAGTGTGGTGGACCCGATGGTGCCCACGCTTGATGATCTGCGGGGTTTCATAGATGACTACGGGTCGTCCCGGCTGGTGCCATTCACTCCCGATGAATTCAGGCGAGTGCGCGCCGGCGTCATTCACGCCTTGGCCTACAGCGCCCGCTGCGAGCATGCGCTGGGCCCGCAGGCGGTGTGGGAGTGGGGGTTCCGCTCGTTGTTGGAGCAGTACCTGCGCGTAGGGTGACCGTCATGCTGAGAATTGGGATCCTCTCCGCCGCATCCATTGCCCCCGGCGCGCTGGTGGACCCGGCTCGGTTGGTGGATGGAGTGGAAGTCACCGCGGTGGCCGCCCGAGATCGTAGGCGCGCGGAGGAGTTTGCCTACCGGCACGACATTGCCAATGTGCTCGACTCCTATTCGGCGTTGTGTAGCAGCGACTTGGTGGATGCCGTGTACATCTGTACTCCGGCCACGCTGCATCACCACTGGACGTTGGCGGCGTTGGCCGCAGGCAAGCACGTACTGTGCGAAAAGCCATTGGCCGCCAACGCCATTGAGGCGGCGGAGATGGTGGCGGCAGGGGTGGCGGCCAATCGAGTGATGATGGAAGCCTTTCATTGGAAGTACCACCCCATGGCAGGGCGTATCCGGGCTATTTGCGCCAATGAATTGGGCTCTATCGAACACATGGAGGCGTCGTTCACCATTGGGCACCTCACCAACCGGGCCATTCAGTTCGATCTGTCATTGGGTGGTGGGTCGCTCATGGATCTAGGGGTTTATCCGCTGCAGTGGGTGCGATGGGTGGCACAGAACGAGCCCAGTATTGTAAGCGCGCATGCTGTTTGCGACCCGCCCGGTATGGATCTGCAGATGGACGCCGATCTGCGCTTTGACCGGGATGGGGGCGCGGGCGTCACGGCGCATGTCCATTCGTCGATGCAGCCGGGCGGACCCATGGGAGCCACGTTGGATGTTCGTGGGTCCAGCGGGTCGCTGCATGTGGTGAATCCGTTGGCCCCTCAGATGGGTAACTCGCTCACGGTGGTGGTTGGTGACGTGTCGCGGACGGAAGAGGTGGATCGCTCCACCACCTATGAACACCAACTGCGGGCCTTCGTGGCAGCGGTGGTATCTGGACAGGCTCCCCTCACCGGTGGCGCCGACGCAATCGCCACCATGACGGCAGTGGATGCCATCTACCGAACGGCCGGGTTGTTGCCCCGTGGTAGTACGGTGTAATCACGTAATCACAACACCATCAAACCGGGAGTTCCCTGTGTCAACCGAATCCTCAGCAGCTGCTGTACTCTCTGCCCTCTCCGACACCGGCACCACGCTGGCTGCCCGGCTGGGTGCCTCTGTGGTGTCCATCGGCACCAACGGCCGCGGCACCGGCGTGGTCATCGCCCCGGATCGTGTGCTCACCAACGCCCATCATCTGCGTGATCGCAGCACCTCGGTGTCATTCGAGGACGGTCGCGTGGTCCAAGGCACCGTCATCGGGATGGACGCCGATGGCGACCTGGCCGTGCTGTCCGTCCCTACCCTGGAAGCGCCTGCGCTGCAGTGGGCTGATGCCACCCCCGGTGTGGGTGCCGTGGTGTTTGCCGTGGCTCGCGGCGGCGGCGACCTGCGCGTAAGTTTCGGGTTGGTGAGCAGTGTGGGCCGATCGTTCCATGGCCCCACCCGTCAGCGCATCGCTGGCGCCATCGAGCACAGTGCACCGTTGGCCAAGGGTTCATCCGGTGGCCCAGTGGTGGATGTAGACGGCCGCCTGGTGGCCGTCACCACCCGTCGCGAGGGCAGCGGATTCTCCCTGGCCCGACCGGGCGATGCCGCTCTACGGGCGCTGGTGGAGGAGTTGGTGGCGGGCCGGACGGTACGCCGCCATACCCTCGGTGTGGTGCTGGCCAGTGGGGCAGTAGCGGCGCATTTGCGAGCCGCGGTGGGCCTGGACGCCCGACCCGGGCTGTTGATTCGAGGTGTTGCCCCCGGCTCCGTGGCCGAGACGGCCGGATTGACTGCGGGTGATCTGCTGGTGACGGCCGACGGGTCTCCTTTGGCCGAGCCCTCCGACCTGCAGCAGGCGCTGTCGTCCACCAGGTCATCGGTGGTGCTCGGCGTGGTCCGTGGTGATACCGAGCGAGAGGTCACCGTCTCGTTCGAGGCGGCCCCCGCTACTCTCGGAGAGCCGGACATCACCGCCTGATCCTCACGGGCCCCCCGAATTTTGCGACCAGATCGTTCTCGTCGCAGAATTCGTGGCGGGCGACGTACTTTTGCTACCGGTTGGGGCGGTCGCAGAATTCCGAGTGGCCCCCGGACCCCCGCCCGTTCTCGTCGCAGAATTCGTCGTGGCTCACGTAGTTCTACGAGCGGTGGGTTCGTCGGGCAGTTTGCGGATCGGTCATGATGACGACCGGCCTGAGCGGCCGATTCGCAATCACCGCAGGGGAGCCAGCATGAAGGTGCCATTCAGCGTCGGGGACTTCTTGGATCGTGCTGCCAACGTGTACGGCGATCGCATTGCCGTGGTGGACGAACCGGGGGCGGTGGGCGGGCTGGGATCCATCACGTATGCCTCTATGGAACGCCGGGTCCGCAACATGGCCTGTCGGTTGGAGGAACTTGGTATTGGGGTGGGGGACCGAGTGGCCATCGTGAGCCCCAACTCGGCCAAGTTTCTCATCTCGTTTTGGGGCACGTCTCGCTACGGCCGGGTGCTGGTCCCCATCAACTTCCGGCTCAATACCGAGGAAATCGCCTACATCATCAAGCACTCTGGCGCCCGGGTATTGCTGGTGGACCCGGAGCAGGCTGATGTGGTCAAGGACATCGAGGTGGAGCACAAGTTCATCCTCGACGGCAGCAGCGATGCTGCACTGTTCACCGAGTTGCTCGACGGATCTCCCGAGCCCACATCATGGACGCCCGACGAGGACGCCACCGCCACGGTCAACTACACGTCGGGCACCACGGCACGCCCCAAAGGCGTTCAAATCACCCATCGCAACGCCTGGACCAACGCCACCACATTTGGCTGGCATTCCAGTGTCAGCGATCGCGACGTGTACCTGCATACGCTGCCGATGTTCCACTGCAACGGGTGGGGGCAGACATACGCAGTCACCGGCATGGGGGGAACCCATATCGTGTTGCGCAAGGTTGACGGCGAGGACATTCTCACCCGGGTGGCCCGCCACGGTGTGAACTTCATGTGTGCCGCCCCGGCTGTGGTGTCGGCGGTTCTCGATGCCGCTGCCAAGCGTCGCGCCGCCGGTGAAATCGTTCCGGGCAAGTTCTTGGTCCGGGTGGTGGTGGCCGGCGCCCCACCTCCCAGCAAGACCATCGAGCAGGTGGAAACCGATCTGGGGTGGGAGTTCATACAGATTTATGGCCTCACCGAAACGTCACCATTGCTCACCATGAACCGTAAGCGCGCAGAGTGGGATCATCTTGATGCGGCGGCTCGGTCCAAGCTCCTCTCGCGCGCCGGTGCGCCGGCCATTGGCGTATCGGTGCAGATCTCCGAAGATGGCGAGATATGTGCACGTAGCAATGTGGTGTTCGAGGGGTACTGGGAACAGCCGGAGGAAACGGGCAAGGCCATCCGCGACGGCTACTTCCATACCGGCGATGGCGGATACCTCGACGGGGCTTACCTGGTGATTGCCGACCGCAAGAAGGACGTCATCATCTCCGGTGGCGAGAATGTGTCATCCATCGAGGTGGAGGACTGCTTGTTCCAACACCCGGCGGTGGCCGAATGTGCGGTGATCGGCATCCCCCATGAAAAGTGGGGAGAGACGGTGAAGGGCCTGGTGGTGCTGCGGCCAGGCATGGAAGCCACTGAACAAGAGCTCATTGCGTTCTGCCGATCCAAGATCGCCCACTTCAAATGCCCCACCAGCGTGGACATCCGCACGGAGCTGGCCCGAACCGCCACCGGGAAGCTGCAGAAGTTCAAGCTGCGTGAGCCGTTCTGGGAGGGACGGGAGAAGCTGGTGAACTAAAGGTTGGGACTCGCATAGCCGACGTCACAACCGTGCCCGAACAGAAATTCAGCGATACCATCAGCGGCGCAGAGGTGGTTGTCATCTCCTGGGACATGGGGATGCG
>JANYHQ010000249.1 GCA_025358985.1 Acidimicrobiales bacterium | reverse complement strand
GCCGTGGGAGTGACGGCCGGGGCCGACCTTCGTCAAGCGTTACAAGCGGGGGAGTCCGGAGCCATCGCGGCCGATGCCGCGCAAGTGGCGGTGATGTTGCCCGTCACTCATCGCACCACATTGCGAGCAGCGGCGTTGTTGGGTGCTGCCAGTGTCACCGCGTTGGCAGCCTCACCGGTGTTGTCGGCGTTGCCCGACGGCGATGCGGTGGCGCGGGGCTGGGCCATCCAAGCCGGTCGAGTTCCATCCGTTGATGGGCACGACATCTGGGACTCGCAACTTCGTTCGCTCGGCACGGCGGTGCTGTTGGAAGCCGACGCGTTCGCTCCGGGGGATGCCGATCTCGATCTCATGCGGCTGTGTGCGCTGTCGGAGGCTTGCGATCGCATGGGGTTGCACACCGAGGCGCGCACACTGCTTGATGTACTTGATGGCTTTCAGGGACGCCGCGGTGCCATTGGTGACGAGTCCCAACCGCTGATCACCGCCTTGGCCGTGGCTGCGCTGGCCGATCACGCCAGCCTCACCGGTGACGGCGCATTCGCAAAGGGCATGGCCCCGTTGGTGGCGGGAGCACTTGAGTTCCTCCACAAGCGCGGACCGGCAACGGACCGTTCCGTGTTCGGCGCTGCGGCTCGTTTGTTCACGTTGGCAGGTGAGGACCGCGCCGCCCGAACGGCGATCAAGGTGTGGACCGAGGCCGGGTCCCCGTGGCCGCTGGTGCGGGCTCCGCTACCCCCGGTCCCGGCCGTGTCCGATGGTGCGTCGCTGTTGCCTGACGATCTCATCCGCCTGTCCGACGCAGTACTCGACGCTGCCAGCGGCATCGCGTTGGAAGATGGCGAGGGAGTAGTTGATCTTCTTGGTGGTATGCGCGCAGATGACCTGCTCGGTGTCAACCTGGCCGTGCATCGTGCCCCCACTGTTCATGGATCGCTGTCATTTGCGCTTCGTTGGCATGGTGCCCGGGCGGCGCTGCTGTGGGAGTTCACCACCGGTGCGGGCGGACCGTTGCGAGTGCCGTTGTTGGCGCCTGGCCATGTGGTGGCGGGCCAACGAACGGGTGAGGTACTGCTCAATCCTGCGTGACGGATTGCGATTCCACTGTGGCGGCAATGCGTTGGGCCATGGCCGCCATGGCATCGTCATCTTCGTAACGCATCCGGGGCCAGAAGAAGCCCCGCAAACCGTCCTTGCGCACGCGTGGCACCACATGGGCGTGGAGGTGGGGCACGCTCTGGCTCACCACGTTGTTCATCGACACCCAGGTACCGTCGCATCCGAGAGCTATCGGCAGCGCCGCCGACACGCGCTGTACCTGCGTGAAAAAGGGGCCCACATCAGCGGGCGCCAAATCGGCCAACGTCACCACGTGCAGACGCGGCACCACCAACACATGGCCCAAGAACACCGGTGATCGATCCAAGAAGGCCAAGGCGTCGGGATGGTCCAACACCACGGCGGCGGCCACCTCGCCGGCGATGATGGCGCAGAACGTACACATCGGCGCACAGTACGTGCCGTGCGCGCGATGCTCTGCATTCATGGCCGCTGCTGTTTCAACCTCACCGTTGCTACGGCCCGCCGGCAAGCGGCGGATCACCCGTAAGACGGTGCCCGGGCGTTCGCTCGAGCAGTCGCTCTGGGCGCAGGGCAATTCCATCGTGGTGGGGCTCGACGAAGTGGGCCGCGGGGCGTGGGCGGGGCCACTGGCCATCGGAGCGGCGGTGATCCCCAAGGATCGCCGTATCAACGGGGTACGTGACTCGAAGTTGCTGCGCGAGCCGGAGCGAGAACGTCTGTACGCCAAGGTGGCGCAGTGGTGTGAGTACTGGCATGTGGGCGTGGCGTCCCAGCAAGAATGCGATGCGTTGGGTATGTCGGCGGCCCAGAAGTTGGCAGCGCGTCGCGCCCTAGCGGGATTGGGGGTTGTGCCCGATGTGGTGCTGGTGGACGGCAATTGGGATTTTGTGGGTACCGGCAATGTGCAGCGCCTCATCAAGGGTGACGCCATGTGTCTCACCATCGCCGCTGCCAGTGTGCTGGCCAAGGTCACGCGAGACCGCATGATGCGCGACGAAGACCAGCATTTTCCCGCCTATTGCTTTGCCGACAACAAGGGTTACCCGTGCCCCAAGCACCAGGCTGCACTACTGGCTCACGGTCCAACCACCATCCATCGGCGGACCTGGGTGTTCATGGATCACCTGCCCTGGGCGATTCGGCGTAGCGTGGTGGATATCCAGCCTGCGCTGTTCGACAATCCCTGAGGGCTGCTCGAGCGCAAGGCCCCCCACCCGGAGGCAATGTACCTATGTTCACTCGCACCAAACGTTTGGCCGTGCTGCCCAGCGCCGCCCTTGTTCTCGCTCTCGTGTTCAGCGGCTGCAGCAGTTCCAAGAAGTCCACTCCGGACACCACCGTGTCCACCGGCGAGGGCGGCACTGCCGCACCGGCCGATTCAACTGGTGATTCTGCCGCCGTGAAAACCAAGGAAGCCGGCACGCTCACGGTGTGCTCCGACATTCCGTATGCCCCGTTCGAGTACTACGCCAATGGCGCCGACGGCGATGTCATTGGTATCGACGCCGACATCGTCAACGGTGTGGCTGCGGAACTCAAGATGAAGGCCAACTTCATCAAGACCCCGTTCGATGGCATCTTCGCCTCGTTGGCAGCCGGCAATTGCGACATGATTGCCTCGTCGGTGTCGATCACCGCTGAACGTAAGCAAGCCAACGATTTCTCCACCGGCTACTTCAAAATCCAGCAGACGATCATGGCTCGCAAGGCCGACGCTGCGCTCAACGATCTGTCCACCCTCAAGGGCAAGGTGGTGGCTGCGCAGGCCGCTACCACCGGTGCCGATTTTGCCAAGGCTGGGGCCACGGCCAACGGCTATACGGTGAAGGAGTTCCAGGGCGCCGACGACATGACCACTGCGCTGAAGGCCGGTCAGGTGGATGCGGTGATCCAGGACTCGCCCATCAACGGCTACGCCGCCACCAAGAGCGAGGGCGAACTGATGGTTACCAAGGTGTTTGCCGGTGGCGATGAGGAGTACGGCTTTGTGGTGCCCAAAGACAATCCGACGCTCACAGCAGCGCTCAATGCCGGTCTTGAGAAGTTGAAGGCCAGCGGCACGTACCAAGAGATCCTCACCAAGTACCTGGGTGCCGCCGCTGCGCCAGCGTGACCGTGTTAGCTACTGTCGGGCCACGATGAACTCGCAGCCCGGCACGCAGATCTCATGATGGCTGCTCCCATGATCCTGGCGGGGGTGGGGGATGAATTCTTCAACGGCCGCATCTTGCGCGAGATGCTTCCCGGTATCGTCACCGAAGCCATGCGCAACACCGTGGTGTACACCGTGTTTGCGTTCAGTGCGGGCATCGTGCTCGGTCTGCTGCTGGCACTGGCGCGCATCAGCCGGCGATGGTGGTTACGTACGTTTGCCGCCACGTTCATCGACACCATTCGAGGATTGCCTGCGCTGCTGGTGATCGTCATCATTGGATACGGCTTTCCCATTGCCTACAAGGGCGTCACGGGGAATTTCTGGCGTTGGCCGTTCGGCAGCTTCGGATCCAAGTACTTACCCGGGTGCTTTTCGCTGTCGCTGGTGGCGGCCGCGTATATGGCCGAGAGCATCCGGGCGGGTATCGAAGCGGTGCCGAGGGGCCAGATGGAAGCAGCGCGGTCACTGGGTATGACGCAGGGCAAGGCCATGCGCAAAGTGATCCTGCCCCAGGCATTTCGCATCATCATCCCGCCGCTCACCAACGAGTTGGCGGCCCTGTTCAAGGACACGTCGCTGATTGCTGTCTTGGGCGTGGGAGTGGGTGGTCGGGAGATTTTGCAGTATGCACGCACGTTCTCCAACGCAACCGGGAAGACCACACCGTTGGTGGCCGGTGGTATCGCCTATCTGGTGATCACCATTCCGCTGCTACAACTCGTGTCGTATCTGGACCGACGAGCCAAGCGAGGAACCCGATGATCACCATCCGCGCGCTGAGTAAATCGTTCGGTGACAACGAGGTACTACGCAGCATCGACCTCGATGTTGCCGAACGTGAAGTGGTGTGCATCATCGGGCCGTCCGGGTCCGGCAAGTCCACGTTCCTACGTTGCGTCAATCGCTTGGAGGAACCCACCAGTGGATCCATCACTGTCGACGGGGTAGAGGTGTGTAACTCCAAGTGCAACCTGGATGCGGTGCGTACTTCCATGGGTATGGTGTTTCAGCAGTTCAACCTGTTTCCCCACAAAACCGCATTGGGCAATGTCACTCTGGCCCCGATCAGCGTATTGAAGTTGGACAGGGCCGAAGCCGAGCGTCGGGGCCGCGAGATGCTTGAGCGGGTGGGTTTGGCGCACAAGGCCGACATGCATCCATCGCAGTTGTCGGGTGGTCAGCAGCAGCGCGTAGCTATTGCTCGGGCCCTGGCGATGCAGCCCAAGGTGATGCTGTTCGACGAGGCCACCAGTGCATTGGACCCGGAGTTGGTGGGAGAGGTGTTGCAAGTGATGCGAGATTTGGCGGGCAGTGGCATGACCATGATGGTGGTGACCCATGAGATGGGTTTCGCCCGCGATGTGGCCGACCGTGTGGTGTTCATGGACGGTGGGGTCATCGTTGAACAGGGCACGCCCGAGGCAATATTGGGTAACCCGCAACAGGAACGCACGAAGGCGTTCCTGTCCCGCACGCGCACCTGACCCTTGGGCCCAGCTCGTTCCAGTAGCAAAATTCGTGGCGGGCGAGGGAATTTTGCTACCAGTTTGGGGATGTGCCCGGCCCGGGCCCAACTCGTCGCAGAATTTGCGGCGGGCAAGGGAGTTTTGCTACGAGTTGGGGGCCGGGGCCGGGACCGGGACCAGGGGGTTAGGCCTTTTGCGTGCCGACCTTGAGGTCTTTGAAGGGGGTCACCGAGTCGATGCCCACATCCTTGGGGAGGCCCAACACTCGCTCGCCCACAATGTTGCGCATCACTTCGTCAGACCCACCAGCGATACGCATGCCAGGAGTGCCGAGCACATAATCGGCCCAGGCATAAGTACCCCATTCACCGGAGTTGGCGGTGATTTTCATCCCCAACACCTTGGACACAAAGTCTGACGTGCGGGTCATGTTCATGGCCAGGGCCAACTTGCCGGTGGACATTTCCGCACCGGGCAATTGCCCCGCCTTCATCTTGGCCATGGCCCGCATACCCGAATACTTCTGCACTTGACCATGGATGAAGATGTTGATGAGTTCTTGGCGTAGCACCAGGTCGTCGCCCTTGCCCATGGCGTTGAGCAACTCCGACAGCCGCGTCAAGGCCGTCATCTCGCTACGGCCTCCACCTCCGCCGCCACCAATGGCGGCGCGCTCGTTCATCAACGTGGTGAGGGCCACGGTCCAGCCCTGGTTCACATCGCCCAGCCGGTTCTGATCCGGCACATGCACCTCGTTGAAGAACACCTCATTGAACGACGCGCCGCCCGTCATCTGGCGCAGCGGTCGCACCTCCACCCCGGGGGAATGCATGTCCACGATGAACCCGGTGAGGCCCTTGTGCTTGGGCAGGTTTGGGTCGGTCCGACAGATGACCTCGCCCACATCACTGAACTGCGCACCGGTGGTCCACACCTTCTGGCCGGTGATAACCCACTCGTCGCCATCTCGCTCGGCCTTGGTCTGCAGGCTGG
>JANYHQ010000240.1 GCA_025358985.1 Acidimicrobiales bacterium | reverse complement strand
TGGGATGGTGATCCGTGACCCACTCCGTGACCAGCCGGGTGACGGCGGGAGACGACCCGTCACCTTCGATGATGGTGACGATCTCGTGGCGGTCCTCCACCAACTTGGCCAACAGGGCGGTGCAGGCGGTGGCCAGGGTGGCGTCCACGGCCACGATGCCGCCGTCTCGGGCTATGCCCAGCCAGTCACCATCAGCAATCGGAACCGTAAAGCCTGGTCCATCACTGGTGGAATGGCGAACGGCCCGAGTGATTTCTCCCGACACCACGGAATCTGCGGCCACCCGCATGGCCTCGGTATTGGCGCCAGCGTCTCCACGAGGGTCGTATTGCATGGCCGCCGCCAACCCCTCGGTGACCCCCCGGGTCCCAATCACGGTCACCGTCTTGGCCGTCAGCGCTTGCACCTGTTGGGCCACCGCAATGATGTTCTTGTTGTTGGGCAACACCACCACCGACTGCGCCGGGCAGGCCTCCACGGCATCGAGGAGTTGGCTGGTGGACGGGTTCATGGACTGACCGCCGGCCACCACCTGCTGCACCCCCAACGACCAGAACAACCGGCGCAACCCATCTCCTCCACATACCGCCACGATGGCGGTGCAGACGGGCTCGTGGGCGTGGGGCGACTCCTCACTGAGCGACACCGTGGCCTCACGCACCCACCGTTCCTCCACCACTTCATGCACATGATCAAGCAGATCGGTGACGCGAATGGACCGGGGACGGCCGATGTCGATGGCTGCTTCGATGGAGGCGCCGATGTCATCGGTGTGGATATGGCAATTCCACAGGCCATCGCCCCCCACCACCACGATGGAGTCTCCAATGGCCGCCCACGCCTCCTTGAACCCTTGGACCCGGGAATCTTCGGCATCGAGCAGGTACATCACCTCATAGCGAAGGTCGGCCACACTCCCCGCAGACATGGCCGCATCAATAGGCATCGACGGCAGGTCCGTACCGGGGGCATCCACCGTCGGCATCGGTCGCCCATCGAGCACATTGAGCGCCGCATCGAGCAACAGCAGGAAACCCGCTCCACCGGCGTCCACCACCCCTGCGGCTTTCAACACGGCCAGCAGATCGGGGGTACTGGCCAACGCCTGCGCGCCCCTATCTCGGGCACCAGAAAGCACGTCCACCACGGTGGCACCAGGCCCATCCGCGGCAATGGCCCCCTCGGCCGCGGCGCGCACCACCGTGAGAATGGTGCCTTCGATGGGGCGCATCACTGCGCCGTATGCCGCGGTGCTGGCCTCCGTGAGCGCCAAGGCCACATCGCCCGGCCCCAGTTCCGCCAGTTGCTTGGCGCGACCGGTGATGCCCCGCAGGATCTGCGACAGGATGACCCCCGAATTTCCTCGGGCCCCCATCAACGATCCATGGCTGATGGCCTGACAGGCCGCCGCCATACTGAGTTCATTCAACGCCACGCCCTCACTCAGGGCCTTCGTGTCCAGCTCTTGCACCACCGACTCGACGGTGAGCGCCATGTTGGTGCCAGTGTCACCATCGGGTACCGGGTAGACGTTGAGCCGGTTGAGCGCCCCCTGATTGGTACGCAGACCATCCCGGAAACCCGTGATGATGGCCACCAGTTGGGCTGGCGTGACGGTGTTCTGGGGGTCGGAGTCGAACATCGGTCGACGATGCTAATCTCTCCGGGTTCTCGGCGGCCTCGTGTCGTTGCGGAACTCTCGTTCACCCCCGGGGTGTTGAAGCGCCCCTACCCGAAGAAGGTTTTGAACATGGCAGCTGTATGCGACGTCTGCGGCAAGAAGCCCTCATTCGGTAAGAGCGTGAGCCACTCCCACGTCCGCACCAACCGGCGGTGGAGTCCCAACATCCAGCGGGTCCGGGCCATCGACAACGGCTCCCCCCGTCGGGTGCACGTATGCACCGGATGTTTGAAGTCGAACAAGATTGTGAAGGCCTGAATCTCCCGTTCACGTCATGATCGAAACCGCTAGCGGTATCGTCATGAGAGATGACAGGGCTGTTCAGTAGCTCTCGAATTGATACTGCGGCGCACCTCCGTCCAG
>JANYHQ010000223.1 GCA_025358985.1 Acidimicrobiales bacterium | reverse complement strand
ATGGCGGTACGTTTCAACAACCGTTCGAGGTTCTTCGACTGCGACGGCGACAATTCAGTATCGAACACCACGGTGTCGGCATCCACGGTTTCGGACACCTCGCGCAGTTCCTCAGCCTTGCCCTTACCTACGAAGTAGGTGCGATCTGGTTCGTCTCGTCGCTGCACCACTCGCGCAGACTCGTCGGCACCTGCCGTATCAATAAGCGCGCTTAGCTCATCGAGGCCGGCTTCGGCATCGTCCATGCTTTGCTTGCCCACGGCCACACCCACCAGGATGATTTTCTCCCGGCGGGTACGATCGATGAGTTGTTCGCGGCGGCGATCAGCGTCACTCATGCAGCTCCCTCAACGGCGATGGTAATAGTGGCAATGCGTTGCGATGGTCCGGTGAGCATCACCCGATCATCAAGAATTTCCACCACGGCGTTGCCCCCCGGCTGGCGCACGGTGACCTTGGTGCCCACCAACCCCAAGCGATGGGCCACTACGGCGCTGGCGGTTGCCCCGGTGCCGCAGGCCTGGGTGGCGCCCACGCCGCGCTCCCACACCACCATGTCGATGGTGGCTTCATCCACCGCACGGATGATCTCCACATTGATGCCAGCCGTGGGTCCGCTGAGATAGGGCTGCTCGTGCTGCGGGCCCCGCTCGGCGATGTCCACCTCGTCGAGGGAATCCACGGCGATCACCAGATGCGGATTGCCCATGTCCACCGTGGTGCCGATACCGCCGTGGACGGGATGAGTGTCGAAGCGGGCCACTCCCATGTCTACGCTGACCTGGGTAATGCCGGACTCCGGATCGGTGGCGTCCACCTCCACTACCCGCAGGCCAGCGTCGGTGGCGATGCGTACGGTGCCGGGAGCGACAGCCCCACCGTCCACCAGTGCTTGCGCAAAGCAGCGGATGCCGTTCCCGCTCATTTCGGCGATGCTGCCGTCGGCATTGTGCAGTCGCATACGGGCATCAGCGCTGTCATCGTCGGCGGGTAGGGCCAGCAGCAATCCGTCGGCCCCGATACCGAGGTGGCGGTGACACAGGCGCCGGGCCAACGACGCTCCCTGATGTTGCACGCTGGCCCCGTCCAAGCACACGAGAAAGTCATTGCCCAGTCCGTGGTGCTTGGTGAGCAGGATCGTGCGCGTCATGGTGCCCCCAGTATGGCCACCCGCATGCCCCAACCTGGTCGTGATTTCCAATCAGGTGTTCAGCCACCTTCGCCGCCACACTGGGCTGCGCTGCGCCGCTTCGCTTCGATGCTCGCCCGGCCTCACGACTCCCTCCGGTCGCGCTCCGCCGCCACACTGGGGCTGCGCTGCGCCGCTTCGCTTCGATGCTCGCCCGGCCTCACGACTCCCTCCGGTCGCGCTCCGCCGTCACTCTGGCTACTACCCCGTCAGTACGCACCGCAGAGGCCACCAGGCCGCCATCACGCAACAGCTGATGGGTGCCCGACAGGGTAGGGAAACGAATACCCGCGGGGCCAGCCAGCAATTGGGCCGCCCGGCCTTTCCAGGTATGCGATCGCAGCAGGTGCATGGAAAAGAAATGCCCGTCAGCATCAAGTACTCGGGCCATCTCAACCACCGCCTGCTTCGCATCGCCAATCTCATTGAGCGACCCGCCGATGGCCACGCCCGCCATCATGGAATCGGCCACGGGTAGATGCTGAGCGAGCGCACGTACCGGCAACACCTGCAAATCCTCGCGTTCACACCGGGCGCGAAGCTTTTTCAGGAACACCACCGAGTGATCTACGGCGATCACCGGTGATCCGGCCCTGGCCAGCGCCCGGGCATACAGGCCCTCCGAGCACGCCACGTCCAACATGAAGCGACCCGGCCCAGGAACCAAGGCACTGGTGAGCTCAATGAGCTCTTCATTGTTGGGGAATGGGCGTCCTGACAACAGCGACAGCGAACGTTTACGCCACACATCTTCGTACCAGCGGGCGGTGGGAGCAGCCAGGTTCGACAGTTGCGCCAAGCTGTGCGACGCCCGGTGCGTACCCATGGCATGCCAGATGCCGTCGATGACGTCGGTGGTGCGGGCGCAGTGCAAACAGCGCAGAGTGGCGTTCTCGTGATGCGATGCACCAGTGGGTCCGGTAGTGAGTTGCAGCGATCCAGTGACGCAGTACGGACAGATCAGGAACGGGAGGAAATCGGTCATCAGGCTCATGTGAACTTGGCCAGCAACGTGAGCACGATCTCGAACAGGATGAGGGCGATCACCACGCGTTCCAGGCGATGCGACGTATGGGTGTCCA
>JANYHQ010000298.1 GCA_025358985.1 Acidimicrobiales bacterium | reverse complement strand
GATCGGGAGGGCTGTTCAGTCTCATGCACAAGTACGTCGGTTGATTCATATGCGCACGATACATCTTGGACCGGAGGAACTACTGGTGGCGGCCAAAGTGGAACTCGATTCCACGCTGACTTTCGTCCAGGTGGCAGCCATCGTTGATGAGGTCGAAGGTCTCATCCGGGCCGAAGTTCCCACCGCCGAGCGCATCTATCTGGAACCGGCCGTGTGGGACGAAACGCGTATCAGCGGTTGAAGTTCTCGAAATAGCGGCTGGGGGTTGGCCCCCGCTGTCCCTGGTACTTGGAACCCACACTGCTAGATCCATACGGATTCTGCGCCGGGGTGGTCATGGTAAGAAAGCTCACCTGGCCGATACGCATTCCCGGGTACAACGTGATGGGCAGGGTGGCCACGTTGGACAACTCGAGCGTGATGTGGCCGTGGAACCCCGGATCGATGAAGCCGGCGGTGGAGTGGATCAGTAGTCCCAATCGACCCAACGACGACTTGCCCTCGATTCGTGCCACCAAGTCATCTGGTAGGCCCAACCGCTCCGCCGTTGCTCCGAGGACGAACTCCCCTGGATGCAGCATGAAACATTGACCTTCGGCGATCTCCACCAGCTCGGTGAGATCCTCCTGGTCCTCCCGAACATCAATGACCCGGGTGGTGTGGTTACGGAACACCCGGAAGTACCGGTCCAATCTCAAGTCAATGGACGAGGGTTGGACATTGGCAGGCTCGAACGGGTCAACCACAATATGCCCGCTGGCGACTGCCTCGTTGATGGATCGGTCGGACAGGATCATCGTGATCTCACGCTACCGGGTGAGCTTCGCGAGTGAGCTCAGCGAGTGAATAGGGTCGCCAGTGTCCAGAGACACGCCAACCCGCCCACCACCGCCATCGACACCGTCCGCCCTCGGGGAGCCTGCGCTAGATCCCCCGCCTTGGTACGCGCTGGCGGGCGAAGCAACGCAGCCATGTTTCCCACCAACATGGCCGCTCCGAGCGCCCCCACCAGGAGTACGAGAAGATCACCGCCACCAAGCATCGTCCAACGGTACCCGAGCATTGACCCCAACCCAGTGGTGACGGCCGGGTTGCGACCGGAGGGAGTCGTGAGGCGGGCGAGCATCGAAGCGAAGCGGAGGAGCGCAGTCCCAGTGTTACGGCCGGGTTGCGACTGGAGGGAGTCGTGAGGCGGGCGAGATCTCCCCCTCAAGTCGGATGCGAAGAACGGCCGATGGACTCGGGGCTGAAGGCGGGTGCCCGTTCCGACCCTCCAACCAGTCGAACAACCGGCGCGCATCTGCGTATCGGTTGTTCCTGACGGGTGCCCGCCTTCAGCACCACGCATCACTCACGATTCAACACAGGTCACCGGCCGGGCACCAACCCTGGCCTGGGCCACCAGAACGGCAATCCGCCACCGATCGCTACGCTCCAGGCGCAACACTACCGCGACCCCCGACCCGGACGTGGGAAACGCCAACAGCGGGCGGTCGTCGAAGGTGGCTCTCATCACCTGACACCCTGCTCGACGCTCATCTACGGCCAGCACAGTGAGTACCGGATCGCCCGGCGAAGCGGCCAGTGAACTTCGCGACCGAGCCATGTCGCGGAGGTTGGCCTTTTCTGCCGTGAGCGCGGTGCCGGAGAACGCCAGGGCGAGCCAATCATCGCCGGGCCCCGTGACCCGTTTGGTCTTCGACAGTGTCCGATAGGCCTCGCCCATGGACACCATCGCCACAGTGGCCACAACCTGGGCCTGCACGACTGGATCAGCGGGGGTGGTGATCTCGCCAACTCCCAAACTGGCCGCCACCACGGTGGTGTCCACCACCAGCGACGGCGAGGCCGAACAACCGGTGAGCACGGCCATCACCACGACGGCGATCAGCTTGCGATAAGCCGGACTAGACACGTGCGGCGTTGGCGAACTTCGTGTAGTGGTCGAGAAAGACCAACTTGCACGCTCCCACCGGTCCCGAACGATGTTTGGCCACGATCACTTCGGCCATCCCTCGATCTGGTGATTCCTGGTTGTACACCTCGTCTCGGTACAAAAACATCACCACGTCGGCGTCCTGCTCGAGGGCACCAGACTCACGAAGGTCAGAGAGCATCGGTCGCTTGTCTTGGCGCGACTCAAGTCCTCGAGAGAGCTGAGACAACGCAATGACCGGCACCTCGAGCTCACGGGCCAACACCTTGAGGCCACGACTGATTTCTGACACCTCCACCTGACGGCTCTCGGCTCCGTTACGACCGGTCATCAACTGCAAGTAGTCGATGATGACCACACCAAGATCACCGAGGCGGCTCTTGAGCCGTCGAGCTTTGGCTCGAATCTCCATCACCGTCAACTGCGGGTTGTCATCGATATAGATCGGTGCTTCGGCCAACCGGCTCACTGATTGGGTGATCTTGGGCCAGTCGTCGGCCTGTAGCCGCCCGTTCCGCATGCGAGACGAATCGACCTTGGCATCGGAGCACAGCAATCGTTGCGTGAGCTCGAGATGGCTCATTTCCAAGGAGAAGAACATGGCGGGCCGATGGGCGTCAACCGCCACCGCCGATGCAATACCAAGAGCGAAGGCCGATTTGCCCATGGCCGGCCGCGCTCCAACAATGTAGAGCGCCCCCTTTTGTAACCCGTTCAGCCGTTCGTCCAGGTCGTGGTAGCCGGTGGGGATTCCGGTGATCGAGTCACCACGCTCGTAGAGCTCCTCGAGGCGATCGAGCGATGCTTGGAGCAGGTCGTACAAGGGCGCCAACGTGTCGGTACTGCGACGCTGAGCCACGTCGAACACCAGTTGCTCGGCCTTGTCCAGCGCCGCAGCCACATCGTCGGGCAGGCGATAGCCGAGGTCAGCAATTTCCTCCGACACCCCGATGAGGCGGCGCAGCAGTGCATGCTCCTCCACAATGCGGGCATATTGGCCAGCGTTCGAGGTGGTAGGCGTGCCTGCCTGTAATGACACCAGGAGCGCCGAGCCTCCGATGGCGTCGAGGAGATCGGCCCGCCGCAACTCCTCCGCCACGGTGACCAAGTCGATTGGCTCGCCACGGGCATTGAGCGACACGATCGACTGGAACACGTGGCCGTGAGCTGGCTTGTAGAAGTCAGCGGCAGCGGTGCGCTCCAGCCCCACCGACACTGCTTCACGGCTGAGGAGCATGGCCCCGAGTAGCGATTCCTCTGCTTCGAGATTGTGCGGCAACAGCCTGCCCCCCGACCCGGACGGGGAAGGCGGTGACTGCTGACGGCGGCGGACGTCATCGAGGGATTGGACCATGGGCGGCGGCTCGCAGAGATGGAATGGCGGAGGAAACGAACTGCGATGCCCCCTGGTGTGGGGCAGATACACAGCAGCGAGACGATGAGGGTACGACTGAAGATTGAGCAGGAGTAGAGGGGATCGAGCGTGACAGTACGAGCTGCCCGCAACCAGTGGGTGAGCACTGAATCTTCGGTGGATCTTCTGTGGACAAACATGGGGAAGTTGTGGACAACATCGGCGAAGTTTTCCCCAGACACCGGTGCGCGCCCGGTTCCATCACCATGCGATGGCCGTTTTCCACAAGTTGAACGCATGCTTTCCCACAGGCCGAACCTCCTGGGATGCTCGAGTTATCGCGGCTGCCCGTCTGGCAGCGTAGCCGCGCTCCACGAACGTACGTTCGTCCACCGTACTGCCCGGGTCTCGATGTGGCGATGCCTTGCGCTCCGGGAATGGAAGGGGACGCGTCGACGGCCCGCTACGAAGAGCGGGCCGTCGTAGTCTTGCAAGAACTCAAGTACAAGGCGCTGACAACCTCGACCTGAACTCGGAACTCCACATCATTGTGCAAC
>JANYHQ010000187.1 GCA_025358985.1 Acidimicrobiales bacterium | reverse complement strand
GCCAGGAACGCCGCACTGCGATCACTGGGTCCGCGCAAGCGCTCCACCTGAACCGACAGCACCGTGGCGCCGTTGGCCAGCGACGCCACCATGGCGGGCTCCAACGATCGCAGGATGGCGGGATGCTCCCCCTCGATGGTGGTGCCAAACGGACCCATGTCCACATCCAAACCGCGGGCCTTCAACTGATCCACCAACGCCGTAACGTGGGGGCCGGGGCTCCCCTCGGTGAAGGGCTCCACGGTGAGCTCGACTCGGATCCGCACCCCCACACCCTACGCACGCCACGGGCTACCGTCCCGGCGTGAGTACCGAGACCCCCCAGCCCTGGTTCCTGGCCATCGATCTCGGTAGCGGTGGCACCAAGACGGCCGCCGTCACGCTGAACGGAGCGGTGCTGGGCACTCAGTTCAGCAGTACCCACACCACGCTCGGCCCCGACGGATCGGCCACTCAGGAGGTGGATGATTGGTGGACCGGGGTGGCCGATGGGGTGCGGGCGGTGCTGGCCTCGGGCACGGTGCGTGCCGACGATTGTGCAGGCGTGGGTATCACCGGACAATGGGGGTCCACCGTGCCTGTGGACGCAAGACTCAATGCGGTTGGTCCGTGCATCATGTGGTCCGACGGACGGGGGGCACCGTTCTCCCAGGCACTGGTGGGTGGACGACTGAAGGTGTCCGGCTATGACCCCACCAAGTTGGCCACCTGGATCCGTCTCACCGGCGGAGCCCCGTCACCTCAGGGGGCCGATCCCAGCGGCCACGCCCTCTTGCTGCGGCACACTCAACCCCACGTGTACCAGGCGGCGGCGTGGCTGATGGAGCCCGTTGACTACATCGGTATGCGCCTCACCGGTGTGGTGGGGGCCACCCCCGCATCAATGATCCTGTCGTGGCTCACCGACAATCGGCCCAATGGCACTCACGGGTATCACCCCAAACTGGTGGCGCTTGCCGACCGTGACCCCGGCCGTCTTCCTCCCTTACGGCCCACCGGTTCGGTACTGGGGACCCTCAGCGCGCCGGTAGCCGCCGAGTTGGGCCTTCCCGTGACGGTGGCCGTGGTGACCGGCATCCCCGATCTGCATACCGCCTGGCTGGGGTCGGGGGCGGTGGCCGACTACCAGGGCCATTTGACCATCAGTACATCGGCGTGGGTATCGGCGGCCGTGCCATTCAAGAAGACCGACATCAACGCCTCCATGGCCACGGTGCCGGCACTGCGACCAGGGGCCTATCTCATTGCCAACAATCACGAAACAGGGGGCGCCAGCCTGCGCTGGTTCCGCGAGCAGATCCTGGCTCCGAACGACGGGCTGTCCACCGGTCCGGCCCCCTCATATGAGCAGATCACCGAAGCGGCGGCGATCGTGCCGCCGGGTTCGGGTGGTGTGATCTTTGCCCCTTGGTTGAAGGGGGAGCGCTCGCCCGTGGATGACCGGCGGATACGGGCCAGCTTCGTGAACGTGTCCTTGGAGACCACTCGGGCGGCGATGGCCCGCGCGGTATTGGAAGGTGTGGCCTACAACGCCCGCTGGTTGCTGGAGGCCACCGAGAAGATGGTGAAGCGGCCATTGACACCGTTACGGCTCCTGGGCGGCGGGGCGCAGTCGGAGCTGTGGTGCCAAATTCATGCCGACGTCATCGGGCGCCCCATGGAGCAGGTCAGCGAGCCCCTGCATGCCAACGTGCGCGGCGCCGGACTGTTTGCGGCGCTGAGTTTGGGGGCCACGTCACTGGAGCGGATTGCACAGGGAGCGTTCGTTGCCCGTACGTTCCATCCTGATGCTGCCGCCCGACTTGCCTACGAGCCGCTCTATGCCGAGTTCACCGGGCTCTTCACACAGCAGAAGGCCATGTATCACCGACTGAACGGAACACCCGCCACATGATCTCCAGAGTGCTGATTGCCAACCGTGGCGAGATTGCCATCCGTATCGCCCGTACCTGCGCCGACCTGAACATCGCCACGGTGGCTGTTGCTCCGGCTGATGACATGTCATCTGCGCACATACTATTATCGGACACGTACGTGTGCCTCACCGGTGTGGGCGTGGCGGCCTATCTTGACGCCGAGCAGTTGATACGGGTGGCCATCGATGCGGAATGTGATGCGGTGCACCCGGGCTATGGGTTTCTTAGCGAGCGCGCCTCGTTTGCCACGCAATGCGCCGCGGCGGGCCTCACGTTCATCGGGCCATCTCCGCATGCGTTGGCCATCTTCGGGGACAAAGCAGCCGCCCGGGCGCTGGCGGTGAGTGCCGATGTGGCCGTGTTGCGGGGTACCTCGGGTCCAACCACACTTTCCCAGGCTCACGAATTTCTGGCGTCGCTGGGTGAGGGTGGCGCAGTGATGGTAAAGGCGTTGGCTGGAGGTGGAGGGCGAGGGATGCGCCAGGTGACCAGTTCCTCCGGGCTCGACCAGTCCTATGCGCGCTGTGTATCTGAGGCGACGCAGGCGTTCGGGGTGGGGGATGTG
>JANYHQ010000176.1 GCA_025358985.1 Acidimicrobiales bacterium | reverse complement strand
CGCCGAAGAAATCTTTCGTTGCGTTCGACCGCTCGGCGGTGCGAATGGTGTCTGTATGCGCATAGACAAACGACCACGTGGGTTCGGTGCGGGAGAACAAATTCACATCTCGACGTCGCTCGGACTGGTGCTTACACAGTTGCAGGGTGAGCGGCAGAGGACGACACCCAAGGAGGCCGCCATGAGCAGCACCCGAGTAGCCATCAACCGAGTCGCCATCACAGGCCGGGCGGTGACCGACCCAGTAAGCAAAAATCGTGAAGTCAGATCACGGCGAAACCACGTTGACCGTGTTCAGCATCCGCACGACGAAGGACACCTACGTCGGCAGTGTGATCATGGAAATTCAGGCCTGGTCACGAACCGCCGCTCAAGCCAACCTCGTCACCAAGGGTCGACAGGTCGCAGTCGACGGCCAGCTGACGCAGAACGAGTACCTCAGTCCCGAAGGCCGTAAGCAAACCCGCACCCCGACGCCGCCGGATCATTACGAGAAGGACTCGATGAGATGTTCACCGTGGCCCGCCTCGGGGCCAGCCCGACATTGCGCCGATCGTTGACGACCACCAACGCTATCGAGTCGCTCATCTCGATCGCCCGCACCACCACCGCCCACGTGAAGAACTGGCGTGACGGTGAGATGCGGCGTCGCTGGTGCGCCGCCGGGATGCTCGAAGGCGAACGGTCTTTTCGACGCATCAAAGGCCACCGTGAACTCCCCGCATTCACCCAGAAGATCCGTGCTCATATCAACCAGCAAACCCAAACTGTCACACCACCCGAGTACGCTCACACCGCAGCCTGAAACACCCGGATCACCACCGGCACTTCAACAGACAACGGGACATCCTCGTCAGAAACTTCCACGAAGCATTGCTTCTGCCACGAAACTCGGATCTCTGCTCGCCCAACTTGTTCGTTTCGCTCCACGCGTGGATCAGGTCGGTTCGCTTCAACCAGATGTTGGCTTTCTACGATGGAACACGACACCCACAAAGTTGTGGCCTCCGGCAACCGACACGGAAGCCGACCTGAACGGGTTCACAGAACCGACATGGATCGATGAGTACGCATTTAGTGCCAGCGCCAAGCTCGCCGAATCACCTGGACCACTAGTGATTGGTCATGGTGATTGGTGGTCAGAGAACATTCGATGGGAAGGCCAAAAACTGCTCGCCGTCGATGACTGGGATTCGTGCGTTGCGCTACCCGAACCAGCCATAGCTGGCGTTGCATCGGCCCTATTCGCTGACGGAGAATCAACAGTGGAGGAAAGCGGCGCGTTCCTTGATGCGTACATTCAGGAAAGTGGGCATGTTTGGGGACACAGTGACATCGAGTCCGCATGGGCAGCAGGACTTTGGGCGAGGCTATTCGATGCACGAAAACACACCGCCACGGGACTGGCCCAGGCTGCGACGTTGACAAGCACGGAAGCTACCAACCGACTCAAACACGCAGGGCTTTAGCCTCGATTATTTGGAGATCGCCGTCGCTGCCTTCATGTGGCTGACGTCGGGTGAGGTGACTGGAATCGCGACTCCCCGCAACGTGACCGATGGGTGCTGCCTCAGCGCGTCGATCGCGGTTTGCGCAGACGCTCGATTCGTTCCGAAGTTGATCACCAGTTCGAACCCGGTCGCCAATTCATCGATCGTCGCATGGATTGCCCGCTTGAAGAAGTGTTTGTGGGACAAGCCCGCCATGACTCATCGACCGTCGTCGCGAAATTCCTATTGCCTTGGCCGGTTAATCAACACCGGGTCAACACTGGCGCACGGCGCGGAGTCGTTGGTTACGCGCCCGCAAGAAGCGACCTGCCATTGCGGGATATATCGGATCGACCGCCCGGGCAATCGTTGGGTGCGTGTCGGCGACAACATGCCGGTTGCGGTGGGCGACATCGGCTTCCCGATCGAGCTGCATCCCGACGATCCCGACACTGCATGGGTGTTTCCCATGGACGGCACCGACGTATGGCCGCGAACCAGTCCCGACGGTCGCCCCGCCGTGTACCGCACATGCGACGCGGGTGCCTCATGGATGCGCGGCGACCCTGGATTGCCAGCCGTTGCGTGGTTCACGGTCAAGCGCCAGGCCATGACCGTGGATGATCAGGCGCCGACCGGTGTCTATTTCGGCACCACCAGCGGCGAAGTATGGGCCAGTAGCGACGAGGGTGTGAGCTGGGCGCGAATTGCCGAGCACCTACCCGAAATCTATTCGGTTGAGCTCGGTTGAGCAGGGCGCCCACTGCTGGTGCGCGTACGCATACCATCACCATTGCGGTCCTACACCGATGGAGCAGCGAACGTGCAAGCCCACGGTGCAACCATCGGCGATGTCCTTTCCGATCTTGATCGGTTGTTTCCCGGGATCTGCTTCAGGGTGGTCGACGAACAGGGTCGGCTGCGGCCACATATGCGCGTGTTCATCAATGATGAAATGGTCCGAGACCTGTCCACGGTGCTGAATCCGGACGATGAGCTAACGCTGGTGCAGGCTCTGTCGGGTGGCTGATCAGCCCGTGTTGGTCAACATTCCGTACGCGCGCTGAGGACTGATGGTGAGCACCGTGCGACGATCAGCGACCATGGCGGCGCGGTACTCGTCCCAGTTCGGGTGCTCCCCCGCCAAGCCGCGGTACAACGCCACGAGATCATCCGCGGTTTGGTCGTTAGGTGCGGTACTCACCGGCGCCAGATCGGCGGTTCCCTCGACAACGACATACGCCCAAAAGTCGTCGCGGCCAACGTACAGCGACACGCGAGGGTCGCGACGAAGGTTGGCGGTCTTGGCTCGGCCATCGGTGACCGATATTCGGATCTTGCCGTCATCGCCGAGCAGATAGCTGATGTTGGACAATTGCGGCCTACCATCACGTTTGATGGCCGTGACGATGCCATTGCGCCTGCCTCGGATGAAGTCGAGAGCCTCGCTGAGTTCCATGGCTCCATCCTGCCTCTCTCCAGCGCCATCGTGTCGTCTAAATTCTGGGGCATAATTGGCGTTGGAAGCTGCACACGAAAGTCACTGGTACGTTCGGCTACGTGACACATCCGCTGCACGGCCTGTCCGGGGCCCTCATGGTGTGTGGCACCACGAGTGACTCGGGCAAGAGCACCATCGTGGCCGGGCTGGCTCGTTCGCTGGTGCGCGCTGGGGTGCGAGTGGCTCCGTTCAAGGCCCAGAACATGGCCAACAACTCCTACATCACTGCATCGGGCCACGAAATTGGACGAGCCCAGGGTATGCAGGCCATGGCTGCCTGCGTCCCCGCCGAGGTGGCCATGAACCCGGTGTTGCTCAAGCCGTCTGGCGAACGGGTGTCGCAGGTGGTGGTGCGCGGTCGCCCGCACGGGTCTCTGACGGCCGCTGAATACCACGAGTACAAACCGGAATTGTTGAAACTGGTACTGCAATCACTCGAGGATCTGCGGAGCCGATTCGACGTGGTGTTGTGTGAAGGGGCTGGCTCCCCCGCCGAGATCAACCTGCTGGATCATGACATCGTGAATCTGCGTATCGCCCACGAAGCAGATCTGGCGGCCATCGTGGTGGGTGACATCAACCCTGGCGGTGTGTTCGCTGCCCTGTACGGCACCGTGATGCTGCTCCCCCCGCACTATCGCCAACGGGTGAAGGGCTTCATCATCAACAAGTTACGCGGCGACCCCGCATTGCTGTTCGACGGCACCACACAACTCCGTGATGCATGCGGTGTTCCCACATTGGGAGTGTTGCCGTGGATCACCGGGCTCACCCTCGATGCCGAAGATTCCATGAATGTGCCATCGAGTTACGGCGGCGGTGCACCGTTGGCTGATGCGCTGGACATTGCGGTGGTGCGCTTGCCGTACATATCCAACTTCACGGACTTCGATCCGTTGAGTATCGAGGCCGGAGTCAACGTTCGCTTTGTGCATCATGCCAGTGCGCTGGGGCGACCCGACCTGGTGATAGTGCCCGGTTCCAAGAGCACCGTACGGGACCTGGCCTGGTTGCATGAGATGGGCTTTGCCGCTGTGCTGAGAACGATTGCTGTTCCAAGGTTGGGGATATGTGCGGGGTATCAGATGTTTGGACGAACCATCGAAGACGATGTGGAGTCGTCATCGGGCGTGGTGGAAGGACTTGGATTGTTAGATGTGCATACGGTTTTCCATCCGGACAAGATCACTGCGCAACGTCGGGCCACGTCGCTGGGCCACATCATGACCGGATACCAAATCCACCACGGTCGAGTCAAACCGGGCACCATAGGTCAGCCCTGGGTCACCTTTGATGATGGGGTGGATGACGGTGCCGTGGAGATGCGCAGTGAGCACAACGGCGTGCCGGTGATGGGCACCACCATGCATGGCATGTTCGAAGGCGATGAGTTCCGGCGGGCGTTTCTCACCGACATTGCCGATTGGACAGGCAAGTCGTTCGTGTCCCAAGGTGCCTCGTTTGCGGCCGCCCGTGATGCCCAGATCAATCGGGTGGCCGATGCGTTGGAAGCCCATCTGGACTTGGCCCAGGTGGCCGAGCTCATCAACAAGGGGTCGCTACGGTGAACTCCTTGGAGCTACGGGCTGATTTGGATGCCGTCACTGCGGTGGTGTCGTACCTCACGGTGACGTTGGACCCCGTGGGGGACGAGTGGTTGTCGGCGGCGCGTCTGGTAGGCGACGCCGAGTTTCTGCTCGAACACGTACGGGCCACCGGCGCCGGGCGAGGTAGCCCCGACGATGCCGTGGCGGCGTCGCTGTTTGTGCAGGGTTACGCCTTTCGATTGGGGGCAGCCACCCTGGCTCCGTTGGTGGTCACCGGTCGCGGCACCGTGGTGGCACCTGCGCAGGCCATGATCCGTGTCACCCGCAATCGCCCCGGAGCCATTGCTCTACTGACCCCCGTGGAGCGTACGGTGGAGTTCGATTCGGTACTGCACTCGCTGCTGGAGCACCTAGGCGCCTTGGTGACCACGCTGCGGTTGGTGGTGCGTGTGGGTGAGCGAATGTTGTGGGGCAACGTGCTGTCGTCGTTCGTCACCGTCCTGAGGGCGATCGAGGGGGAAACCTCGGATGTTCAAGAGCGACACCGGATTCGTATGTTTGCTGACGATATGGTGGCCCATGTGTCCGCGGTTCATGGACCCCTGGGGTCGTGCTTTGTAGTGGGCTCGGGCATCGTTGACACCTGGCAGTTTCAACGCACCTCCTGCTGCCTGTGGTACCAAACCACCGAATGCGTGAAGGCAGGTATCGGCTTCTGCGGGGACTGCAGCCTGCTCGACCTCGAGCAGCGCAAGGCCGACCTATTGGCCGGGCTGGCGGTGGAGTAAGTCCAAGGCCGCCACGTTGCCCACCACGATGGTGGACGGCGACTCCAGCCCGGCCGTACCCACCTCGGCCAATGTGGTGCGCAACACCTCCTGTTGCGGGGTGGTGCCCCACCTGATGGCGGCCACCGGCGTGTGCGGCGCCAACCCACCGGCCAAGAGCCGTGCGGCGATCTTGGCAATGCGTCCCACCCCCATGAGGATCACGATGGTGCCACCGGTTTGAGCCAGTGCCTCCCAGTTGACCTGGGCGCTGCCGGGGTCCTCGTGACCGGTGACCACCGTGAACGACAACGCCTCGTTGCGCAACGTGACGGGGATACCCGCAGCTGCCGGTGCGGCAATGGCGGACGTGATGCCCGGGATGTTCTCGAACGCCACCCCCGCTTCCAACAGCGCCGCCGCCTCTTCTCCCCCGCGACCGAACACGTACGGGTCACCGCCCTTGAGCCGCACCACACTCACTCCCGTGAGGCCACGATCTACCAGTATCTGATTGATGTCTGACTGGGGCATGGTGACGTATCCTGCGCGCTTACCGACGTCGATCATCTCGGCGTCGGGCCGGGCCAAGGCCAAGATCTCGGCACTAGTAAGCCGGTCGTAGACCACCACGGCGGCGGAGGCAATGAGTTGCGCGCCGCGTACCGTCAACAGCCCCGGATCACCCGGCCCGGCCCCCACCAGATACACCGTCACTCGTCTGTCCCCGCTCGGCGGGCGATGGCGACAGTGACATGGGCGGAACGTTGCTTGTGCATCACCAGGGTCACGCCCGCTGAACCAGTGGTGCTCGCCAAGAGTGCTGCGGCCTCGGCCACGCTGGGCGTCCCGGTGGAGATATGTACTTCGCCACTGGGCGACGGTACGTTCACTCCAGCCAGCCGCACAGCACTGAATCCGAGTACCGGAAGTCCGAGGGCCGCTAGCCGGGCATCGCCTACGAACCGCTCGTGGGTGGCCACTGCTTCCACCTCACACAGATCAATATGTTCACGTAGCAATGACTCATTCAGCAATGCGCACACCTCATCGCGGGTGGCGGAACTGCTCATACCCACTCCCACCACATACCGCTCCGCCCTCACGGGGAGCCCCATACGATGAACACGGGGTTTTCACTGGTGAGTCGGACCCCGGCATCACCTACTGCCACGCCCCGGGATACGTTGAT
>JANYHQ010000154.1 GCA_025358985.1 Acidimicrobiales bacterium | reverse complement strand
GGGGATTCCGGTGGGTGCGACCAGTTTGCCGTGGGCAACATCGAAGTGGCTTGGTCCATTGATCTGCCCGCCAATACCGTCGACATCTTGTGGCGAGATCCTGCGGCCAATGAGCCTGACGTCTGGAACGTAGCGCTGCGGGCCGATCACTCAGGCATGGATCACGATCCTCGAGTGGGTGATGTTACCGGTGATGGGCGCAGCGACATTGTGGTCGGTCGTAGCGATGGCGCCACACTGGAAACAGATGTCATCGAGCTCGACGGGGCGGTGCCGGCAGTGTCACTGCATCTGTCATTGCCGGAGGGTCGAGTCCGATTGGGTGCCGGCGAACTGCATACGTGGCGCGCCATCGAAGGAAACAACGATGACTTGGAGCACATTGTGCTCAGTCGGGGCAACGGCGGATGGCGGGTGACGCAGGGTGAAACGGTGAAAGCTCGCAACGTTGGTCCATCCCAGGTCTAGTCCACTCAGTGGTGGGCAAACGGCTACAAACCCTTCTCGAGCACCTTCACCAAAGCGTTGGTGCGATCGTCAATCTGGTCGGCGTTGGTGAACAAGCGTGACCTTGTCTTCGTCACAAACCCGCAGGCTCCTTGAGAGTGCGCCGGGTCGCCACTATGCGAGCGATCCAGTCGCGCCTTCGGTGCCACGCCCGGCGGCGCGCAAACACCACGCGGGCGTCACTCAGATCCATCTCGATTGTCCCGACCCGCACCACTGATGGCGCCTTCGTGGGTGCTCCGATGCGTCGCTTGAGTCGAATGATCGGGTACCGCCCGCCATGTTGGGGGCCGGCGTGCGGGGGGCCGCGGAGGTCGCACATCACGGTGAAGCCGCGGCACCGTTCGATGAAACGCTCGGCTTCGGACGCGGTGTGCGTGGCGGCGATGCGGAACTCTCCCGGCGCTCGTCGTCGATAGCTTCCGGCTCCCGATTGGGGAGTTGCTGCTTCGGCACCGGTCATGAAGTCGTGCAACTCATGGCGCACCATGTCAGCCGCGGCGGCGGCCATCGTGGCCTCCCATATCCAGTAACTCATCCCCGGCGTCAAGGGCGTAGGCCGCTGCGCAATGATTGGGCCGGTATCGATGGTGGGCTCAAGTACGTGCAGGGTGACTCCGCCGTAGAGGTGGGCCATGGCGTCGGCCAACAATCCCAGCCGAGGGACCGGACCCTTGTAGTGGGGCAGCAGCGCTGGATGAACGTTGACGGCGTAGGCGAATTGACTGAGGATCTCGGGCGGGATGATGGAAAGCGTCATCGCCGTGATCAGGGTGTCAGCGCCAGCGGCGAAGTCGTCAGGAAAAATTGTGTGTCCTTCGTCGGTGCGGGGCAGCGCCGTTACAGGGATCCCGGCCCGATAGGCCAACATGCCAAGGGTTTGGACCCCGCTGGCGGCGGAACGGAGCCGAGCTCGCCAATCCGCCGATCGAGCGGCCGCCGAGGAGGACACGATGCGTGAGATGCGGTTGCCGTCAGCCAGCCAGGCGGCCACCACTCGTTCAGCGATAAGGCCCGGTTCGGCGAGCACCACGGCGGTTCTCGGCATCGCAGGAACCTACCCTTCGTAATCAGAAACGATGGGTCCGGTATTGCGACCCCCAATTTCGGGTGGATTTGAATATGCGGCATCGAGAGGCATTGAAGATCCAACTTTCGCTCGAGACATGAGAAAATCTTTCGCCCCCCCGCATGGAGAACTGTTTTCCGTCAATGTGGAGCGTTTGCCAAAGGCGGTCACGACCGCACCTACACGCACCACTCGTCGTGGCCAAGGGTTGGGGGCAAGGAACTGACCTTTGGCGGCACTAATGGGACGTTTGGACTGCCCCGGAGGCGAATGGATTCCGTGATGATCGGAGGATGATGAAGACAGCCGACATTGTGGTGGTGGTAGGGGTCGACGGATCAGACGACTCCCTGGCGGCGCTGGCGTGGGGATGTCAGCTGGCTGGGCCGAACGGCGCGGTCCACTTGGTGTGCGCTACATCTGGAACCGAGCCCGTACCCCGTTCGTTGCACGAACTCGAGGACGTGTGGACGGCCCCGGCCCGTGCCGCCGGGGTCGCCATCACGTGTCATTTTCCCGAGGGCCGTGCTTCGGCGGTGGTGGTAGACGTTGCCAACATTGTAGGTGCGCAGATGATTGCGGTGGGAGGGCATGGTGCATCGCCCCATCGACCCAAGATGGTGGGCTCCACCACCCATCGGTTGCTACATCACAGCGATCGCCCCGTTGGGGTGGTGCGATCCGGTCATGTCCCAGCACTGGCTCCCGGAGGCGCGGCCGTGGTGGGTGTGGGCAACGGCCCCGCCACCGCAGCGGCACTGGACTGGACCATGGCGTTCGCCGCCCACCGAAAACTGTCCGTCGAACTCATCCATGCTGTGCACCATGAGCCCCGCTTCTTGTTCTACGGGCCCGTGTTCTCCATGGATCAGGCGATGGAAAAGGAGGCCTACTTCTTGGACCGAGACGAGCTAAGAAAATGGGCAGAAGATGACCTTTCCGAATTGGCTGACCGCCTACGGGCCCATCTTGATGCCACTGGCGTAGTCATCACCGGCCAGGCGACGCTGGGCCGACCGGGGTCGGTACTGGTGGAGGCAGCCGCTGATGCCGCGGTGATGGTGATGGGCAAGCATTACGACGGGCCGCTCAGCGGGTACTTCACCACCGCCACCCTCCATCACGTACTCACGCATGCCCCGTGTCCGGTGGTCGTGGTGGCCCAAGGGCATGGTGGGGGCTGATCCATGGATCAGGCAACTCTGGCCACAAACCAGCGAGGGCTCAGTACATCTGATGTAGAGCAACGGCGAGCACGTGGTGAAGTCAATACCGTCACAAAGGTCTCGTCTCGTACGCGCCTCGACATTGTCAAGGCGAACCTATTCACTCGCTTCAATGCGCTGATAGTTATCCTGGCGATAGTGGTGATTGTCGTTGGGGAGTGGATTGATCTCACGTTTGCTTTGGTGATGGTGGCCAATGCAGCCATCGGTATTTTTCAAGAACTACGCGCCAAGAAGACACTTGATGATCTTTCCGTCTTGGTGGCGTCCACGGTGGAGGTGGTTCGAGACGGTGTCAACCAAGCGGTTGCAGTTGGTGACATACTACTAGGTGACCGAGTGCTGTTGAAAATCGGCGATCAGGTGCCGGTGGATGCAACGGTCACCGACGCTGACGGTTGTGAGGTTGACGAGTCGGCGCTCACCGGTGAGGCCGACCCTGTGGTCAAGCAGGTGGGCGACGAGGTGCGATCCGGCAGTGCCGTAGTGGCAGGGCGGGCTGGCGTCGTCGCTACACGTGTAGGCGACGACGTGTGGATCCATCAGCTGGAGCAGCAGGCCAAGGCGTTTGATCCGGTGCGTTCCGAGCTGCGCGTTGCCATCGACCAAATCCTGCGCTACATCGGTTGGATGGTGGGCCCCCTAGCGGCATTGTTGGTGTGGAGTCAACTGCGCAGTGGCAGCACCGTCGCTCATGGGTTGGTGGCGGCCGTGGCGGGAATAGTGGCGTTGGTGCCGCAGGGATTGGTGCTGTTGGTGAGTGTCACCATGGCCACGGCTGTGGTGCGCCTGGCCCGCCAGCAGGTAGTAGTGAAGGAGCTCGGAGCGGTGGAGGGTTTGGCCCGGGTGGATGTCATCTGTGTGGACAAAACGGGCACTCTCACCACAGGGCGCCTGGCACTGGAGGCCATCGAGCCGATTGGTGATGTTGGGGTGGACTTGCATGAGGGGCTGGCGGCGCTGGCGGTCAATGAAACCAGCCCGACCTCAATGTTTGCGCTCATTTCCGCCGAAGTGGGTGCGCCCCCTCACTGGGAGGCGATTCGCTCTGCGGCATTCTCGTCGGCAAGAAAGTGGAGCGGGACCAGTTTCACGGGTCACGGAACGTGGATCATCGGCGCGCCGGAGATCATTCTGGACGCCATTGCCCCGGAGCGCAGAAGTGCCGCTGCGCTCCGATTGAAGCAGTTGGCATCGTCTGCGCGCAGAGTACTTTTGGTGGCTTGGACCAGCACGGAATTGGGAGACGAGCAGCAACTGCCTATCGGGCTGGAGTCTGTGGGTATGGTCATCATGAACGAGGAGTTACGATCAGACGCCGCCCAAACGATGCGCTACTTCCTTGACCAAGGAGTAGATGTAAAGGTCATCTCCGGCGACAGCGCCCAAACCGTGGCTGCAGTGGCCCGCGAGTTGGGGATACCCGGTGCGGACAAGTTCATTGACCTACGGAGTGTGGATCAACCACTGGCCAACATCGTGGAGGCCTATACGGTGTTTGGCCGGGTGCTTCCGGAACAGAAGCGAGAATTGGTGATCGCCCTGCAGCAGGCTGGTCACACGGTGGCCATGACGGGCGATGGGGTCAACGACATTCCGGCAGTGAAGGCCGCCGATATCGGCATCGCCATGGATACCGCTACACCCGCTACCAAGGCGGTAGCCGATGTGGTGTTGCTCAATGGAAGATTTGACTTGCTGCCCGGGGTAGTGGCCGAAGGGCGCAGAGTAATTGCCAATATGGAGCGTGTCTCTTCGCTGTTTGTCACCAAAACTGTGTACGCAACTGTGTTTGCATTAGTTGCGGGTCTTAGTCAACAGGCGTATCCATTTCTCCCTCGGCATCTGTCATTGATCGCCGATCTCACCGTTGGTGTGCCAGCGTTTCTTCTGGGATTTCGGCCTACTTCGCAGCGACTGCGTCCCGGATATCTACGCAGGGTGGTCCGGTTCTCACTACCCACCGGGTGTGGGACAGCAGCGGTGACCATGTGCGTGTTCTGGCTGCTGCGCTCGGGTGTGGTGGGTGCGTCGTTGCAGGAGGCCCGAACCGGCGCCACCATGGCCCTGGCGGCGTGCGGATTCTGGGTTCTCTACCGGCTGATCCGACCGCTCGATCAAGGCGAGGTGGCGCTGGTGGCCGTACTCATGCTGGCCTTTGCGGCGGTGTTCGCCATTGCTCCCATCGCCCGCCTGTACTCCTTGCATCTGCCGGGGTCCAATGGCTTGATACTGATGGCGGCGGCGGTGGCGGGGGGCCTCTCGGTTCTGCAGTTTGGGTTGAACCGGATCACTCGTGATGAGCGGTGATGCCGGTCAGTTGGCGATGTCTCGTTTGGCGACAATGTTGGTGGGCGTCACTCGTATGAGCATCTCGGGCGTTACGGCATTGCGCTGACCGTAGGCATCGGCCTGATCGGGACCCATGTATCTGCCGCCAATCCGGGTGCCCCAGTGCAGCAAATCGGCAGGGTCGGTGGAGGTGGTGGCGGTGCCCGCCACGGTGACGAAGCTGAATGGGGGCACCTCGTCGTCCCAACACAGTGACACTCGGGGGTCGCGCAGGATGGCTTTGCCTTTGATGGTGTCCGCCGACGTCATGAACACGATGTGGTCGCCGTCGAGGTCCACCCACACCGGAGCCACATGAGGTGACCCGTCGGCCCGGACCACCGCCAGCTTCGCAGTTCGGGCCGGCATGGCTGCCACGAACTCTTTCCACCATCCGTCAGGGGCTTCGTCATAGGACATATTTGGCCCAACCGGCAGGCGGCGGCCGCCATTCCTTATCCTGCGGGGAGGAGGTGTGGTGGATTGCGCGCGACAGTGCTCCCAGACCCCTTTTGCGCCCGAGACGTCTCCCGAGAGCACCTCTCGGGCGCGAATTTGCGGCCTAGGGCTAGCGTTGTGCCCCATGGCACACCAGTCCGATACTCGCATGCTTACCCTGCATGGCCTGAAGCTCAAAGGGTTCGCCGAGGCCGAAGCAGTCGCCGCCCTCACTGGCCTCGACCACAGCACGGCCACGTTCGAGCTCACCGCCCTCGCCGCCGAGGGGCTGTGCCTACGTCGGGAGGGGCGGATCAGCGGATGGGCGCTTACCCCCACCGGCCGCGACACCTATCGCCAACTGCTGCATCACGACGTTGAAGCATCCGGCGCTCAACAGCAGGTTGACCAGGCCTACCGGGGGTTCCTGGTCCTCAACGGTCTACTCCTGCGGGTGTGTACGGACTGGCAGGTATGCGATCTGGAGGCCAATGTGCTCAACGATCACCAGGATCCTGAGTACGACGCAGCGGTGATCGAACGCCTGGCGGAGGTCCACCACGGGGTGACGCCCATATGTGAGCAACTCTCCGGTCGACTCACCCGGTACGATCCATACCACGGCCGTTTCTCAGCCGCCGTGGACAAGGTCCGCAGCGGTCTGGTGGAGTGGTTTGCCCGACCCATCATCGACTCGTATCACACGGTGTGGATGGAGCTCCACGAAGACCTGCTGGCCACCTTGGCCATCGAGCGGGGCTCTGAGGGGCACTGACCCGCCCGCCGCCGTCCCCACACGATTCAATACAGTTACAGGAGCAACACAATGGCCCGCTTCGGTGAAGTACTGACCGCCATGGTCACGCCGTTCCATGCAAACGGCGACCTCGACCTCGACGGTGCAGTCACGCTGGCCAAGTGGCTGGTGGAGCAGGGCAACGATGGCCTGGTCATCGCCGGCACTACGGGCGAGGCCTCCACACTGTCCGATGATGAGCAACTGTCGCTGATCGAGGCGGTGGCCAACAACGTCACCGTTCCCGTCATCGCCGGGGCCGGATCCAACGACACCCGCCATGCCGTATACCTCACCTCCCAGATGGCCACCGCGGGCGCCGCCGCCGTCCTCACTGTCACTCCCTATTACAACCGGCCCGGCCAGTCCGGCATCGAGGCCCACTTCCGGGCCGTATGTGCAGCTACGGAACTCCCCGTCATCATCTACGACATCCCCGTACGTACCGGTCGCAAGATCGCCCACGACACGTTCATCCGCCTGGCCCGCGAGGTGAAGAACGTGGTGGCCGTGAAAGACGCTGCTGCCGACATCGCCGCCTCCGCTCGGCTCATGGCCGACGCTCCCGCCGGATTCGAGCTGTATTCGGGCAACGACGACCACACCCTGGCGCTCTTGGCGCTCGGGGGCGAAGGGGTCATCGGCGTGGCCACGCACTGGTGCGCCGCCGAGCACAAGGACATGATCACTTCCTTCAAGAAGGGCGACCTACAACACGCCCGTGACATGAACGCCCGGTTGGTCGAGTCGTTCACGTTCGAAACTTGTGATGCCACCCCCAACCCGCTGCCCACCAAGGCGATGCTACGTACGCTGGGGATGCCGTCCGGGCAGTGTCGATTGCCGATGGGGGAGGCGCCATCCTCACTCGAGGATCGCGCTCGTGAGGTCTATGCGGCACTAAGCGCGCATCGCAATGCCCACCAGAGCGGCGCCACCTCGTGAGCGCAGCCGGTACCCATCGTCATCAGAAGTCTTCCGCTGCGCCCACCAGCCGCCCCTCATCGTTGGCGCGCGATGCGGTGCGCGTGGTGTTCCTCGGTGGCCTCGGCGAAATCGGGCGCAATTGCTGCTGTATCGAGATCAACGGGCGCATCATGATCGTGGACGTGGGGTTGATGTTCCCCGAGTCCGACATGCCCGGTATCGACTTGGTACTGCCGGACTTTACGTACCTGCGTGAGAACGCCGATCGTATCGATGGAGCCGTGCTCACCCATGGTCACGAGGATCACGTGGGGGGCCTGTCGTATCTGCTGCGCGAGGTGGACATCCCCAAGCTGCACCTCTACAGCTCCGAGCTCACGCTGCAAATGGCCAAAGGTCGTATTGAAGAATCTGGGCTGCTGGGCCGGGTGGAACTGCATCCTGTCAAAGACGGTGAGCGGCGCACCATCGGCAGCTTCGATGTGGAGTTCATTCCGGTGGCCCACTCAGTGCCACATGGCTTCGGGGTGGCCTTCCATACACCGCAAGGCATCGTGTATCACACGGGCGATTTCAAGCTCGACCTCACGCCCATCGATGGTCGCACCACGGATCTGGCCCGTATCGGCGCCATGTCCAAGGATCCCGGTATCCGGCTGCTGTTGGCAGACTCCACCAACGCCGAGTCCGAGGGCTTCACCGACTCGGAGCGTGTCATTGGCCGCAACCTGTTGGAGTTGTTCCGCAACCACGAGGGACGCCGATTGGTGGTGGCCTGTTTCGCCAGCCATATCCACCGTATCCAGCAGATCATCGACGCCGCGGTCCTGTGCAACCGCAAGGTCACCACGTTGGGGCGCTCCATGAAGCGCAACCTGCAGGTGGCTCGCGAGATGGGGCTACTCACGGCCCCTGATTCGGTGCTGTTCGACATCGAGCAGCTCAAGGATCACGATCCGGCCAAGG
>JANYHQ010000282.1 GCA_025358985.1 Acidimicrobiales bacterium | reverse complement strand
AGTTGGAACCCTTACGATGCGTGACGCGTCCGGCATTGGCCACCCCCCACGCCCCCAATGACGGCGGGGCAATCACGAACAGCACCAGTACCGGAATGAGCAGCAACCAACCCACGCCGCCACGTTGGTGCTGAGCATCTGATTCATCGCTACTCGCATCCGATCGCAACAGGGCCACCACGGTGAGGGCAAGTAACACAATGCCGGCAATGAGTAGCAGCGGACCCATTCCGGCGCGAACGAATCGGCGGTGCTCACCGGTGAGCGGTAGCCGGATGAGCAGAGCCGCCACCAGGCCACAGACACCCACGGCAGGCTTCATCGTGGTTGGTCTCATCGCAGCCCTATCCCGACCACGGCGGAAACAGCAATGGCCACCACAAAGGTGAGCGGAGCAAAGCGTTGGGCGAAGCGGCGGCCGAACGTGCCCGTCTGCAATGCAATCAACTTGATGTCCACCATTGGTCCCACCACCAAGAAGGCCAGGCGCGCGGTGGGGGAGAACTGCGTGAATCCGGTGGCTACGAACGCGTCGGCTTCGGAGCAGATGGACAAGATCACCGCCAACAATCCCAATGCCAGCACCGCCAGTGGCCCACTCCCGGCCACCCGGTCCAACACTGTTCGCGGTACTGCGGTCTGCAGCGTGGCGGCAGTCGCTGCCCCCACCACCAGATAGCCGCCGGCCTGAAGGAAGTCGTGCAGTGCGGTGGAGGTGGCCACCGACCAGGAACTGGCATCGTGGTCGTGCTGGTGGCGGTCGAGTTCTTTGTTCAGCCACTCCGTTTTGCCCACCCGCATCCAGATCCAACCCACCACGGTGGCGGTGATCACACTGGCCACAAACCGGCCCGCCACGAAGCGGGGTTGATGCGGAAAAGCGACGGCGGTGGCTACCAGCACTACCGGGTTGATGGCTGGTGATGCGAGGAGAAAGGCCAGTGCCGCAGGAAAGGCGACGCCACGCTCAGCCAGCCGGGCTGCCACCGGCACCGAACTGCACTCACATCCCGGTAGCACCGCGCCACCGATGGCCGCCAGAGGCACTGCCAATGAGGTCCGGGTGGGCAGGATGCGGGCCAGCGTGGCCGGGCGCACATATCCGGCGATCAGCCCCGACAGTGATACTCCCAACACCAGAAAGGGCATGGCTTGGGTGCACACTGCAATGAATACGGTGGCCCAATGCGACACTGCGGGCGATTGGAATGTGGGGGCTATCCACCGACGGGCCAGCACGGTGATGAGCACGAGTGCCAGTGCCATCTCGGTGAGCGGCAGATCTCGGCGGCGCAGCCGAGCGGTTTGCGTTTTCATTCGGGCGGTCAATGGCCCACGGGCTCGGTGGAGATCATGATGGAATCCATGGTGGCGTACGCCAAACGACCGTCGGGTAATAGGGTCACGGCGGTGGTGCAGTTGGTGGCCAGTGGCTGGGCCAGGGCGACCTTGTCGGTGATCTGCCACCGGTCGAGGCGCTGCGACACAAAGCCGCAGACGGCCACCGTGGTGACTTCGTTGGTTTCGCTCAGTACAGCCAACCCGGCCGGTGCCGTTTTTATGCTAAGTGTGCCTATGATGTTGCCGGTGTCGCCACGGCCGATGCGCTCTGGTTGCGTGCCCGGCGAGTTGTCGGCCACCCACAGATGATCCAACCCGGTGATGTCGTATGCGAACGGATTGTTCCATCCCTTGGAAAGAACCTTGGGTGTTTGCGTTGCGTCGCCGTTGGGGTTCAGTTGGTAGAACACGCCTCGGGCTCCCCCTTGGCTGAGATCGCCAATGGCAATCACCAGTTGCCCATGGCTGTCCATCACCATGTGTCCGCCGTTGGCCTTGGCTGCGGTTTGGGGGCCGGTCCACACCGTGGTGGAAAGACCGGACTCCACCAGTGACACCAGTAGTACTCCTTTGGTGTCCACCCAACTGGCGAACAACCGACCCGTCTCGTCGGTGGCCATCCCCAAGAGCCCGCGCTGATCCTCAGTATCGACCGGCAGTTGTACCAGTCCGATGGACTTGTCGGCGCGCCGCGATGTGAGCTCGGAGATGGTGCCGGTGCGCTGGGCGTAACGGATGCGTCCATCGGGCAGACCCTCGATCGACACCACATCGGCGGCCGCTACCAGCTTGGTGAACACCACCTTGTCCGACGCTGACTTCGGTTTCGGTATCGCCGATTGGCATGCCGTGAGCACCCCGACCATGGCGAAGGCGGCAGTGATCACCATCAGCGTCCTCACTCTGGGCACACCAGACTGTGCCACTGATTCGATGGTCCGCGATGCGCGCCACCCCCGGTAACCTCTGTCCCTCGTGAACGACCGCCCGCCATCAGAGAACGACATCCTGGTGGAGGCGGCCCGACGACGCACGTTCGCCATCATCAGTCACCCCGATGCGGGCAAGACCACCCTCACCGAGAAGTTCCTCCTCTACGGCGGTGCCCTCCAGGAAGCCGGGTCGGTGAAGGCTCGCGGAGGTCGTCGCTCGGCCACGTCTGACTGGATGGAGTTGGAGCAGAAGCGCGGTATCTCCATCAGTTCCACCGTGCTGCAGTTTCCTTACCGCAACCATGTGCTCAACCTGCTCGACACGCCCGGTCACCGCGATTTCTCGGAGGACACCTACCGCGTACTGGCGGCGGTGGACGCCGTGATCATGGTGCTCGACGTGGCCAAGGGCGTGGAGCCACAGACACTGAAGTTGTTCCAGGTTTGTCGTAGTCGCAACCTGCCAGTCATCACGTTCCTCAACAAGTTCGACCGGCCCGGTCGTGAGCCGTTGGAACTGCTCGATGAAGTGGAGGAGAAGATTGGTTTGCGGCCTACCCCGGTCACTTGGCCGGTGGGCATCCCCGGTGACTTCCGGGGAGTGGTGGACCGTCGCACCGGGGACTATGTGAAGTTCACCAGGGTCGCGCGTGGTACCGCGGAGGCCCCGGAGGAGCTGCTGTCGGCTGGTGACGCGGCGGCGCGCGAGGGAGTGGCATGGACTCAGGCCATGGACGACTGCGGCCTACTTGATGCGGTGGGTGCCGACTTGGACATCGAGTCGTTCCTGGCCGGAGAATCCACGCCGGTGTTTGTAGGAAGCGCACTTACAAACTTTGGAGTACGTCTGTTGCTTGACGCCATTGTTGACTTGTTCCCATCTCCATCGCCTCGCTTGGATATCCACGAGA
>JANYHQ010000034.1 GCA_025358985.1 Acidimicrobiales bacterium | reverse complement strand
CCCGCTTTTCGATCGTTGCCGCCCCGTGATGGGGATACACGACTTTGTCACCGACATCGAAGGGCATGGTGCTCCAAATAGGTTCCGCACAGGCCGGAGGGAACAGGCCGAAGAACCCTGCAATTGTAGCGGTCCAACGCGTACTCCGGGCCCGCGGCCCAAACGACCGCCCAGAAGGCCATCTGAACCGGTAGGATAATGTGACGATGGTCTCTCACGAGTTCTTTTCCAGTGTCGAATTCTTTCAGGTGTTCTCTCCGGACGCGCTGCAACGATTTGCCGACGTCGCCAAGACCCGGACGTATCACCGAGGTGACGCCGTCTTTGCTGAGGAGGACGCCGCCAACGAGTTGTTCGTGGTCAAGTCCGGTCGTATCGCCATTGCCAACCGCAACCTGGACCGCGAGTCGTTGCTGGCCCTGATGGGGCCAGGGGACCTGTTCGGCGAGATGCCCATGTTCGACGGAATGGGTCGGTCGGCGGGGGCTCGTGGCCTCGAGACCAGCGAGGTGGTGTCCGTTCCGTATACCACCATGAAGGCGGAATTGTCGGGTGATGCCGAGGCGCTGTGGAACGTGGTGGCTCTGCTGGCCCGGCGCCTGCGCGGGGCCGACGAAGCCTTGGCGGACTCAGTGTTCCTCGACGTCACCGGCCGCACCGCCAAGCGCCTGTTGGAGATCGCCGGCGAAGGCGACGAGTTCCAACTGCCAGTTACCCAGGAAGAACTGGCGGGCATGATTGGAGCGTCCCGAGAGCGGGTGAACAAGGCCATCGCCCAGTTCGTGAAGCTGGGGTGGATGGAACAGCACGAGCGCACCTACCGCATCATCGACCGCAAGCGGATGACCAACCGCTCCTCGTAGCCGGTTCACGCCTGTCGAGTGGAGTCAGGATTGCCCTGACCGCTCTGTCAGCTCCACTCGACGCTGGATGAATCCTCGTTGTCCTCGCGTGGGGCCCGTTTGCGTGGGCGGGGCTGGGTACGCATGAGGTCGAAGTGCCGGGCGGCGTCCATCAATGAGCTGACGCGGATGAGTGTGAGACCTGAGATACCCGGATCCTTGATGGATTGCGGCACTAATGCCGTGGTGAACCCCAATCGCCGGGCTTCGCTCAAGCGTTGGGCGCAGTAGCCAACCTGGCGAACTTCACCCCCCAAACCCACCTCGCCGATGGCGATGAGGTCCGACGGCAAGGCAGTGTCCGACGATGACGACAGCAACGCCAGTGCCGTCGGCAGGTCCGCCGCCGGCTCCGTGACTCGCACACCGCCCACTACCGACGCGAACACGTCGTACCCCCCCAATTTGACGCTGAGTCGCCGGTCGATGACGGCCAAGAGCAACGCCAGTCTGCTGGCATCGAGACCCTGGACGTTGCGCCGTGGCATGACGGCATCGGTACTGGCCACCAGCGCTTGGACCTCCACCAGCAACGGTCGGGCTCCCTCCATGGCCGGTACCACCAGCGATCCAGGCAGCCCCAGCGTACGGTCGCCGAGAAACAACGCCGACGGATCGGCGACCGGGACAAGACCTGCCTCGGCCATCTCGAACAATCCCAACTCACCGGTGGATCCGAAGCGGTGCTTCACCGCCCGCAACAACCGCAGCGCATGGTGGCGATCGCCCTCAAACGACAGCACCGTATCCACCACATGCTCCAGAACGCGGGGGCCAGCCAGCGATCCGTCCTTGGTGACATGGCCCACCAGCAGTACTGCGATGCCGTGCTCCTTGGCTACCCGCACGAGGGCGTGAGCGCACTCGCGTACCTGGGTCACCGAACCCGGAGCGGACTGCAATTCCGGGTCGGTCATGGTTTGGATGGAGTCGATGACCACCACCTCGGGACGTACCGCCGCCAAATGCGCCAACACCACCGGCATGGACGTTTCGGCGGCCAACCACAGATTCGCCTGCAATGCGCCAAGACGATCAGCGCGCAGACGAACCTGCTGGGAGCTTTCTTCGCCGGTGATGAGCAAGGCCCGGCGCCCCTGAGCCGCCACTGCGCCGAGGAGTTGCAGCAGCAACGTGGACTTGCCGATGCCCGGCTCTCCCCCCAACAGCGTTACGGACCCCGGCACCAGCCCGCCGCCGAGTACCCGATCCAATTCCGACAGACCGGTGGACCACGCCTTCCATGCGGAGGGGTCTACGTTGGCGATGGGCACCGCGGGCGTACCGGCAGCGGCCACCCCAGCGGCGGAGATGCCTTTGGCCCGGGCGGCCGGCGCCACCACCTCGACTTCTTCCACCAACGAGTTCCACTCGCCGCACACCGTGCAGCGCCCCGCCCACTTCGGGAACCCGGCACCGCATTCACTACAGCGGTGGACGGTGCGGACCTTGGCCATGGCGGTCACCGTAGCGGTGGGCTATGACAAAAACTGAGCACGTACCTACCCACCCGCTTGCCGCTCAGCGCCGACGCAGCAACCGCACGCACAACGCCAGGGCCCCCAGGGCCGCCACCAGCGCACCGGCGGGAACAGCCAGCACGGTGTTCCACGTACGAGCCCCCAACGACACCGGCGTGAGTGTGCCGGGGACCAAATCAAATGTCTTGGTGGTGCCGGGCACACTCAGGGTGAGATGCAGTGGAACCAACTCGGGGAGCGAAGCTCCATACCGGCCTACCACCTGGGCGTCGCTGACCCCGAGTCGCGATGTAGTGCCTAAACGCTGGGCCAGCAGGTCGTCACCGAACCCTTCGTACCCGGTGCTGAGATCGATGGTGCCTGAGATCTTCGACGAAACCTGCAGCGATGACCTACTTCGAGTCACTCGTAGGCGAGCAAACGGACCTTTCTCGCCCGAGATTTGGCGCAGCGCCGCTTCTGCTTCCACCGGCGACGCCACCGGTTTCTGAGCCCGGAACTCCACCCTCCCACCTGGAGGTAGCGGCACCGGTCCCACCACCTGCCAGCCAGCGGCTCGGAGGTCGCTGAGTCGCAGCAGTGTTGTGAGATCACCGGCCTGCGCCACTGCGTCTCGGTCGAGAACCGCTTGCACACTGACTACACCAGAACCGTCGGTACGGGTCTGCACCCCCACCGTGACGTCCGTTCGACAGCCCGTCAGCACCCCCGCCAACGCCGCTAGCGCCACAACACCGCGCAAACACGGGGGCTGCGCCCCTCCGCTCCGCTTCAATGCTCGCCCGGCCTCCCGACTCCCTCCGGTCGCGAACCGGCCGTCACCCGGGGGCTGCGCCCCTCCGCTCCGCTTCAATGCTCGCCCGGCCTCCCGACTCCCTCCGGTCGCGAACCGGCCGAGTTGGGAGCGCCACGTCACGGCCTGCGACGGTACCAGCCGCCTATGGCTGCTCGGGC
>JANYHQ010000276.1 GCA_025358985.1 Acidimicrobiales bacterium | reverse complement strand
ATCCGTCAACGTCACCGGCTCCGCCAACATACGGCCGAGCAAGTTGGTTTCCAGATAGCCGCGCTTGCCCTCGGTATCGGCAGCCACATACTCCAGCCAGCGACCGCGGGTTGAGCCACAATCCTCTTCGCGCACAATGAGTTCCTGGGCCACGTCGTGCAGACGACGGGTGAGATACCCGGAGTCGGCAGTACGCAGTGCCGTGTCGGCCAAACCCTTACGGGCACCGTGGGTGGAGATGAAGTACTCCAGCACGGACAGACCTTCTCGGAAGTTGCTCTTGATGGGTCGAGGGATGATGTCGCCACGGGGGTTGGCCACCAACCCGCGCATGCCGGCGATTTGTCGAACCTGCATGGCGTTACCACGAGCGCCCGAACCAACCATCAAGTTGATGGGGTTCATGGGCACCGAATCCAGGTACTTCTGCATGGAACGCTGCACTTCGGCGGTGGCTTCGGTCCAGATCTCCACCTCTCGCTGACGGCGCTCGTCGTCGGTGATGATGCCCCGACGGAACTGCGTTTCGATCTTCTCCGCTTCCTTCTCGTGACGGTCGAGGATCTCCGGCTTCTCCACAGGCGTCTGCACGTCGTTGATGGAGATGGACAATCCGGACTGCGCGGCGTACCGGAATCCGAGGTTCTTCAACGCGTCGAGCGAGTCAGCAACCTGAGCCTTGGGGTAGTTGTAGGCCAACTCCTCCACGATCTGGGTCACTTCACGCTTCTTGATCGGCTCATTGATGTAACGGAAGCCGATAGGCAACGCCTGGTTGAAGATGAGGCGGCCCGGTGTGGTGTCGAGACGAATGACCTCGCCATCGCCTGGAGCGCCGTAGCGGACCTCGTCGGTACGGAACACGATCTTGGCCTGGAGCGCAATGTCGCCATTGTCGTAAGCGCGCTCTACTTCCCAGAGGTGGCGGAACACGCGGCCGTTGCCCTTGACGTCGTCACGATTGATCGTGAGGTAGTACATGCCGATGATCATGTCCTGCGAAGGAACGGCGATCGGGCGGCCGTGGGCGGGCGACAAGATATTGTTGGTGGACAACATCAGTACGCGTGCTTCGGCCTGAGCCTCGGCCGACAGCGGCAAATGGACGGCCATCTGATCGCCGTCGAAGTCGGCGTTGAACGCGGTACACACCAACGGGTGCAACTGGATGGCCTTGCCCTCCACCAACACCGGCTCAAAGGCCTGGATGCCGAGGCGGTGCAGCGTAGGAGCACGGTTCAACAGCACCGGATGCTCCTTGATCACCTCTTCCAATACGTCCCATACCTGGGCCCGGCGACGTTCCACCATGCGCTTGGCGCTCTTGATGTTCTGCGCCAGTTCCAGATCCACCAGACGCTTCATCACGAAGGGCTTGAACAGCTCCAACGCCATGAGCTTGGGCAGACCACATTGATGCAGACGCAACGTGGGGCCAACCACGATGACGGAGCGGCCCGAGTAGTCCACGCGCTTGCCGAGCAGGTTCTGGCGGAACCGGCCCTGCTTACCCTTGAGCATGTCCGACAGTGACTTCAGCGGACGATTGCCGGGTCCGGTGACGGGACGGCCACGACGGCCGTTGTCGAACAACGCGTCCACGGCCTCTTGGAGCATCCGCTTCTCGTTGTTGACGATGATCTCGGGAGCGCCCAGATCAAGCAGCCGCTTGAGACGGTTGTTGCGGTTAATGACGCGGCGGTACAGGTCGTTGAGGTCAGACGTGGCGAAGCGGCCACCGTCGAGCTGCACCATGGGGCGAAGGTCCGGCGGGATCACCGGGACGGCGTCGAGGATCATGGCGCGCGGGTCGTTCATACGCTTGGAGTTGTCGTCGCGCTTGTTGAACGCGGCCACGATCTTGAGGCGCTTGATGGCCTTTTGCTTGCGCTGCACGCTGAGCGGCTTGCGGCCCGACTCGGGCGTGGGCTCGATCATCTCGCGCAGCTTGACCTCTTCGGAATCAAGGTCGATCTCGTCGATCAATTGCTTGATGGCCTCGGCGCCCATGCCGCCACGGAAGTAATCGCCGTAGCGCTCCTTCAACTCGCGCCACAGCATTTCGTCTTCGATGATCTTGCGGCTGTGGAGGGTACGGAACTCGTCATAGGCGCGCCGAACCAGTTCCAGCTCGGCCGTGGCGCGATCACGGATGCCCGAGATCTCCTTCTCGCCCAGACGATGCTTGGCTTTGATCTCGGTGTCCTTGGCGCCGTCCTTTTCCAGCGACTCGATGTCGGCTTCGAGTTGCTTGAAGCGACGGTCGAGATCGAGGTCACGGTCACGCTCGATGGCCTGCAGTTCCTCGAGCATTTCCACCTCGAGGTTGGCCAGGTCGGTATGGCGACGCTCCTCGTCAACGAACGTGACGAGATTGGCGGCGAAGTAGATGACCTTCTCGAGCTGCTTGGCCTTCAGTTCCTCTTTGGCCTCGGTACCCATGAGCAGGTACGCCAACCACGAACGGGTGCCACGCAGATACCAGATGTGCACCACCGGGGCGGCCAACTCGATATGACCCATACGCTCGCGACGGACCTTGGAACGCGTGACTTCCACGCCGCAGCGCTCACACACGATGCCGCGAAAGCGGACTCGCTTGTACTTGCCGCAGTAGCACTCCCAGTCTTTCTGCGGACCAAAGATCTTCTCGCAGAACAGCCCGTCCTTCTCAGGACGAAGTGTGCGGTAGTTGATGGTTTCGGGCTTCTTCACCTCGCCGTGGGACCAACCGCGGATGGAATCCGCGGTAGCCAGGCCAATGGTGATGCGGTCGAAGTCGTTTACATCCAACATTGTTCAGTGCACCTATCTTCTCGAAAACCGCTGTGTCCGTACGGGCAGTTCAATAGCGCTCGGCGCGCTCTGCAGCGCGACGAGCATCGTCTTCGTCGGAGCCGCGTTCGGGGCGGCTGATGTCGATACCGAGTTCCTCAGCGGTGCGGAAGACGTCCTCGTCCATTTCACGCATTTCGATCTCGTGACCGGCCTTGGACTCAACCTTGACGTTGAGGCAGAGCGACTGCATTTCCTTGATGAGCACCTTGAAGCTCTCGGGAATACCGGGCTCTGGGATGTTCTCGCCCTTGACAATGGCCTCGTACACCTTGACCCGGCCGAGTACGTCATCGCTCTTGATGGTGAGCAACTCCTGCAGGCAGTACGCCGCTCCGTAGGCCTCGAGAGCCCACACTTCCATTTCACCGAAGCGCTGGCCACCGAACTGGGCCTTACCGCCAAGCGGTTGCTGGGTGATCATGGAGTAGGGACCGGTGGACCGGGCATGGATCTTGTCGTCCACGAGGTGGGCGAGTTTCAAAATGTACATATAGCCAATGGTGACCCGATTGTCGTATGGCTCTCC
>JANYHQ010000006.1 GCA_025358985.1 Acidimicrobiales bacterium | reverse complement strand
GTAGAAACCCGAGCAGGTAACGCACATCGTCCAAACACGCTCTGTCGTCAGGGGCTACGAAGGTGGCCACCCCGCTCTTGCTGGCATGCGTCATGGCGCCACCGAGTTCTTCCGGTGTCACTTCTTCACCGGTGACCGTCTTCACCACATCAGGGCCGGTGATGAACATGTACGACGTCTTGTCCACCATGTAGATGAAGTCCGTCATGGCCGGGGAGTACACCGCTCCGCCTGCGCACGGGCCCATGATGACGCTGATCTGGGGCACCACCCCGGACGCCTTCACGTTGCGGTAGAAGATGTTGCCGTACGACGCCAGACTCACCACACCCTCCTGGATACGGGCGCCACCGGAGTCGTTGAGGCCCACCACCGGCACTCCCACACTCACCGCCATGTCCATCACCTTCACCATCTTCTCGGCGTGCACTTCGCCCAAAGCACCGCCGAACACGGTGAAGTCCTGGGCAAAGATCATCACCTTGCGCCCGTTGACCTCACCCCAGCCGGTGATGACGCCGTCGGTGTACGGCCGATCGTTCTCCAGCCCCATACCATTGGCCCGGTGGCGGGCCAGTAAGTCCAGTTCCACGAACGTGTCGGGGTCCAAGAAGTAGTCCACCCGCTCACGGGCTGTCATCTTGCCCTTGGCGTGCTGGCGCTCCACCGACCGCTCGCTGCCCGCGTGGTAGGCCTGCTCCTTGAGTCCGGCCAGGTGAGCCAGTCGTTCTTTCAGCGGGTGATCCATAAGGCGGTGAGGCTACCGGTCAAGAGCCAGGCCCGACCACCCGGCCCGGCGGGTCACGATTTGGCCGCCACCTTGCGCCCTGCGATTGTCTGTGCACGTACCATAAGGCCGGGCTCCCCCATACGAATCGCCCACGCTGCAAACTCGTCGGTGGGACCGGTCCAGCGCAGGTCCTCCACTCCTCCCGGCAGGGTGATGGCATCGAGGCGGACCGTGGCGATGGTGCGAAACAGCACGGCATCGGCGATGCGTTCCACCAGCGTGGCCGCCAATTTCGGGGCGCCCCGCAATCCCGGCACATCCCAGTGACCGGGATGCTGGGGGATCTCCTCTAAGTGCACATAGCGTCGTAGTACCGCGGCGGCGGACTTGGCGCCCCAGCCGGGCAGCCCTGGGAATCCGTCGGCGGTGTCGCCCACCAGGCCCAAATAGTCGGGGATGGACTCGGGCAGTACGCCGAATTTGGCCAGGACCCCGGCCTCATCCATGGTTTCGCGCTTACGCCGGTCGAACTGCACCACCCTGGTACCCACTACGCACTGGCCCAGGTCCTTGTCGGGGGTGAGGATCAGTACCTGCTCCACGTCTGGATCAGCGGCCGCAATCGCCGCGCCGGCGGCCATGGCGTCGTCGGCCTCGAACTCAACCATGGGCCATACCAGTACGCCCATGGCGGTAAGCGCCTCCTCCATGGGGTGAAACTGCCAGCCCAGTACCGGATCCAATCCCTCGCCTGTTTTGTATCCGGCATAGAGGTCATTGCGGTACGACTCGATGACGTGATCGGTGGCCACGCCCAAATGGGTGACGTCGGGTTGCGACAGCAATTGCAGCACCGACTCCACCACGCCGCGCATACCGGCAATCTCGTGGCCGTCGGCGTCGAGTCGCGAGGGAACAGCAAAGTGGTGCCGAAACAACTCGTATGTTCCATCGAGCAGGTGCACCTTCATGGGACCACCGTAGGCTCGACGCCATGGCCGGACCACTCAGTTCCACGTCGCTCAGTCCGGTGCGCACCTTTCATCCTCGTCGTAGCCGTATGGGTGCCCAGAAACTCGCCGCATTGGCTGACCTGTTGCCTCGCTACGAGTGGGTTCCGGGACGTGATCCACTGCCGCTGGGTGACGTGGTGATGGAGATCGGGTTCGGTATGGGGGACGCCACCTTGGTGCAGGCCGCCGCCCACCCCACAGTCACCTGGTTGGCGGTGGACATCCATACGCCGGGCGTCTCCCATCTATGTCGTGAACTTGACCAGCAGGGACTCACCAATGTGCGCATCTGCGTGGACGACGCCCTCGATGTTCTGGACGGCCATATCCCTGACGATTCATTGTCCGGGGTGCAGGTGTTCTTCCCGGACCCATGGCCCAAGGTCCGTCATCGGATCCGCCGACTCATCCAGCCCCTGTTCTTGGACTTGGTGGCACCGCGTATGCGCGTGGAGGCGTTGCTGCATGTGGCCACCGATTGGGATGACTATGCGGTGCAGATGGCCACCGTGATTGGTTCCCACCACGCCTTCGAAGTGGTTACAGCACCACCTCGACCTCAAACCAAGTACGAAGCCATGGGTGTTGCCGCTGGACGCACCATCACCGACGTGGCAGCTATACGCCGGCGCTGACCGTGTGCATGACGAACCCATGGATGAATTGAGTGAAAGTGTCATTTCCGGGGCAACTGTGGGGTCGAAGTAGCCGAACCCGTGGGGCGAACGTCGTTTGTGGAAATCGATGCGCACATGTTGTCCGACAGCTATACCCAAACCCACGTCACGGGCGCTGCGAATCGAGGGCCCCTAACGGGGGCGACGTGCAATCCTCTTCGTTCCACAACGAGATGACGTGACCCGTGCCGTGCTCGGCCTCTAACAATCTTCGTGCTTCTTCCGGCGAGCCCACCAGAATGGATAAAAGCACTCCGGGCTGCTCTTCGATCCAGATGTAACCGACATATTCCTTTAAATTCGATTCTTCAGAGTTACTCATCATCGATCACTGTCGTCTGTGGGAATCAAGACATGCGCTGCATTTGCAGAATCCGCCGATGATGGTTCCGGAACCGTTAAGGGACTTGATCAGTCTGAGCGGACGACATCGTCGAGATCCCATGAATGTGGACTCCTCGGGCAGATACTTCAGTGCAGATCGCGCCCGAGAGTGGGTCTCAGCATGGGTCTCGGGCGCAATGTGCGTCTGGGGGACGCCAACTGCGCCCGAGAGTGGACCTGAGAACGATTCTCGGGCGCGAATCGCGCCAAAGTCAGAGGGCTACTCCTGGACCAGTTCTACCAAGGTGCCGAAGGTGGTCTTGGGGTGAATGAAGGCCACGGTGGTGCCCCGGCTTCCAGGCCTTGGTGCCTCGTCGAGTACCCGACCACCAGCTGCCTTCACCGCCGCCAACGCCACCCCACAATCCGCCACTCGGTAGCCGATGTGATGGATACCCTCACCGCGCTTCTCCAGGTACTTGGCCACCGGTGAGTCTGGGCGGGTGGGGGTGAGCAGTTGGATATAGCTCTCAGCCACCTTCAACAATGCTTCCTCCACACCGTCTGACTCCACCACTTCGCGGTGGTCAACCGTGGCGCCATATACGTCGCGGTAATACGCAATGGCTGCTTCGAGGTCGTTGACCGCGAATGCCACATGATCGATTTCGGTGAACAGCCCGGGGGGCGTGGCGGTGGTCATGGGCCTCAGCCTGCGTCGGCGACGGCTGGTTGTGCAACCCCGCCCACGTCGGGCATCAGGTTGTTGAGCACCCGCAGAAACGTGTCCGGCTCCTGCGCCCCGTGGACAGTCCACTTGCCATCGAACACAAACGTAGGCACGGCCGTGATGTCGCGCTCGGTGGCCTCGGCAATCTCGGCCCGAACGTCGGCCAGGCCCTCGTCGCTCGCCAACAATTCCATCACCCGCGACCGGTCCATACCCACCTCAGCAGCCAACGCGGCGAGCTCAGTGTGATCAGCCACGTTGCGGCCTTGAGTGAAATACGCCAACAGCAAATGCTCCTTCATGGCTACCTGCAGGGCCGCACCCCCCACCTCGTGGGCAAAAGCAATGAGGCGGTGGGCGTCGAGAGTGTTGGCACGCAGCGCTCGGTCCAGATGAAACTCGAGTCCCACCGTCGCCGCCGTCTCCGTGACTGTGGCAATGATCCGCTGGGCCTGCTCCACACCACCGAACTTCTTGGCATAGGCCTCCGCCACCGGGGTAGCCGTGGACCGTGCCGTGGGGTCCAATTGAAATGGCTTCCACACCACGGTGACCTCATCTCGGCGCGGGTACTGCGCCATGGCTTCTTCAAAGCGGCGCTTGCCGATGTAGCACCACGGGCACACCACGTCTGAGTAGATCTCCACAAGCATCCGCCCAGCGTGCCATGCCGGGTCCACAACTCGCGCCCCACACCGGCCCGGCCGCCCCGATCCGACTGCCCAGGTGTGGCGGATTGCGCGCAGCTGTGGCGGGTACCCGCCAACTGGACGCCACAGGCGCGCGCCACACGCCACAGCTGGAGCCGGCGACGTCTACTTGGTGACGAGAGCCCGCTTGGCGCCAGACACGGCGGCATGGCGGCGGAAGATGGTGAGGCGGTCCTCGCCCACCTTGTCGCGCAACGCCGAGTCGGTGATGCCGAGGCCCTCCTCGGGTGCCAGGCACAGCACCCCAATCTTGCCCTCGTGCTGATTGTGATGCACCTGATACGCCGCTTCCCCGGTGTTTTCCATACGATGTACGGCCGACAGCATGGGCACAATTTTGCCCTGAGCCACCAACTTGTTGGCGGCGTACGACTCGGCGTAGTTGGCAAAATGGGAGCTGAGGATGCGCTTCAACTTCATCCATAGATGCCGATTGTCGTACTCCAACATGTATCCGCTGGTGGCCGCGCAGGTGATGATGGTGCCGGCCCGCTTGGCAATGAACACGCTGGCCCCAAACGTGGACCGTCCGGGGTGTTCGAACACAATGTCGGGATCCTCACCAATAAGCGCGCGTACATCCTTGCCCAGGCGACGCCACTCAGATTCATCCTGGGTGTGCTCATCCGACCAGAATTTGTAGCCCGCTTCGCGCCGGTCGATGACATGCTCGCACCCCAACTCGTGTAGCAACGCTGCCTTGTCGGCACTCGACACCACCCCTACCGGCGTGCCTCCTCCATTGAGCACGTACTGCACCGCATACCCACCGATGCCGCCGGTTGCCCCCCACACAAACACGTTGTCACCCTGTTTCATCCGGGCCCCATTGCGTGACACCAACATCCGGTAACTGGTGGAATTGCACAGTGCATTGACCGCCGCTTCCTCCCAGGTGAGGTGGCCCGGTTTGGGCATGAGTTGATTCGCCTTCACCAATGCCATCTCGGCCAGCCCGCCGAAGTTGGTCTCGAAGCCCCAGATCCGCTGATTGGTAGCCAACATGGAATCGTCGTGGGCCGATGGGTCCTGATCATCCACGTGATTGCAATGAATGGTGACCCTGTCGCCAGGCTTCCAGTTCCGCACCGCCGACCCCACCCGCACCACCACGCCCGAGCCATCCGAGCCCACCACGTGATACGGCAGTGCATGGCGGGCCCCCCACTGGCCCTCCTTACCCAACCGGTCCAAGAACC
>JANYHQ010000742.1 GCA_025358985.1 Acidimicrobiales bacterium | reverse complement strand
CCGTCGATAGTGGAGCGATGCGGGTCCCCAGTGCGGCAAAATTCGTTGGCCACGACGTCGACTTCACGAAGTTCGCCGATCACTTCGGTCTCAATCCGGCCTTGTTCGAGACCTTTCGCTTTCCCGTACTCGCACACTGGGAGTTTCGTTGTTCTGACGAGGCCGGAGATTTTGCCGGATACATGAACCACCTCGAAGATGGATTGCTGGGCTCGGCCCCGATAGTGGATCCGCGTGCACCAGTCGTCCCTGTCACGCCCACCGGACACGTCTCGATCGAATCAACAGACCGCCGAGGCGAAACCGGAAAGGTCTGGTTTCGTGGCGCGGGAACTCCCACCAAAGTCACCCGAGAGACTGCCGGACATCCCTATCACGTCGCCGACCAGGCACGTCGGCTCGGTCCGGACGGACGCGAGGACGTGTCCTATGCCGCCGCTTTCGAGCTTGGCCGTCTCCTCGCTATGTCGGATCTGCAGTTCGTCCGGGCACTGCGCGACTGGGTGCGGCGCGAGTTCGTCGTTCGACGAAACAACGACGTCGTCAACCCTTACTTCACTGGACTGCACATCAACCTTCCGTACAACGTCACGTTGCCGAAGCTGATCACGAACTCGATGCTGCTGCCAGGCGGGATTGGCGGCGACCCGATGACAGAGCTCGGAAACCCTCTACCGATCCATGAGGCCGATGCGCTGTTGCGGGCCAACGACATCGATGTGCTGGCCACGGGACTGGGACTCAGTCAACAGGTGGTGGCGCGAGCGCTTGGGGACGAACTGATGAACGGGACAGTCGCTCCTGGAACCGTCGATCTCGGACTCAACTCCTTCGAGGAGGTCACGGGCAACACCGTGACGTTCACCGGTTTGGAAGCGTCACTTGACGAGTTCATCGGCGAGTTCAATGACATGGCCAACACCATGGGCCAACAGGCCCGCGACGGAACAGCAGGGCCACTGCTGGGTCGAATGCTCGGAGGACGACCATGAGCTTCGTGTTTGGTTCCGAGTTCGCTTTGAACGCGGCGTTGGCTGCGGCCACCGCCCAGCCGACACTGGCCATTGAAGATGCGTCGGTCTCGGTCTGTACTTGGCTTGGGCGCCTCCGCGTCCTGCAGGGCGTTCCCTTCGAGTACCTGGTCCCCGACGACGGGTTGCTCCGCCCGGAAACCATTCGCTTCTTCTACATCGACCGGAACTGGACTGACGCCGCCGTCGACGGTGCGCTCGCGGCCGGTGCCTACGGAACCCGCGACCGACTGACCCTTCAGCAACGCCATGGAGCCGTGCGCGATGCCGTCGACGCCGCAGAACGCACTCAGCGAGTTGGCGGCGTCAACGTCACCAGTCCGAACGCCGCAACCATCACCGGGTTCCTACTCCGGTCGCGTGCCGTGTCAGGTTGGCCTGGTCTCCATGTACGAGCGACACGTGCTGGACGTCCGCTCGTTGTTTTGAGAATGGAGCGTCTCGCACCAGCGGTGCTGATTGTGATGTTTGACGATGTGCCCGACGCGATGGTCATCGAAGAGCCGCGCCAGGGCATTCAGTTCGGTGTGCGAACGGCACGGAACGCGGAGCCGGCCGGAAGCTTCTGGCTAGACATCCGCGACCCCGCCACAGGCGTTGAAGTGCACAATCCCGCTCCGAACGGACCGGTCCGAACCGAACGCGTCCCGTTTCGCAAAGGGTCGGCGGGCGTCTTGCATTTGACAGAGCTCCGTCGACGACTCACAACGAATCACCAGACCGTCGTCGGCCCCACGCTCACCTCTGCCGAACTAGCCCTTCAGCTGCTGCGATACCCGTATCAACAACGCTTCGGCGCATCACCAGCCGGCACGGGGCTGTCGGCTGTGCTCGACACGCTCTACACGACCGCTGACATTCGCGGTTGGCTGCGGGCTGAGCCATGAACGCTCCGCTCCATGCTGTCGTGTTGCGTCGACTCAGCAGATCCGAAACGTCAAACGTGCCTCGTCAGAAGGACTCCCACCATGGCTGACTGGAAGAACATTGCCTCTGTCGAATGGGCGGCGGCGACACGCGTTGGACTGAAGCTCGGAGTACTCGGCGAGATCACCGACGTGTTGCACCACCATGTACCGCGCGTGTTGGTGCCCGTCGACCTGCAAGCATTCGTGTCGTCCGGCACGACCGGTACGGGCCGTGCCGATGTGCGCAGCAGAATGCTCGATGACTCGCCGTCGATCCGGTTGCCCGATCCGTTCACTGCAGCGGCCAACCTCGAACCCGGCGTCCACCTTCATTGGGCCCTTCCCGATGGTCTCACGAAGGCAGCACCCCCACCACCTGGCGGTACCACCCGCGACCTTGGACTGCGACCCTTGCCCGACCGATGGCTAGTCGTGCGACTCGTCCCTGGGAAAGCGGGCGACAAGCGTCCTACAACGTCCTGGATCGTCGAGTCCGAACGAGCCTTCTCGCTCCCGCTGGCGTCGTGGGTGGCCGGCGCGGCAGAAGCCGCGAACGACTTGCCGAGTGAAAAATTCACTGCCGCCGCGGGGGGTGATCCCGGATGGGCTGGCGTGTACGACAACGTTCGCGATCGGCTCGGGTTCTACGACGATCTTGGGGATCTGCCCGGCTTCACCGGTCGACTTGCGTACGTGGTCGTTGGTTGGTACTCGAAACCTTCCCTCGACCCGCTCGCCACGCCAACCAAACCGGCGCGCTTTAGCGATTTGCTCGTCGATCTCGGTTGGGATGTCGATCTCAGTTCGCTTCCGGCCGTCGACGACTCCTACCGCGCCGACATAGCCCAAGTTGTTGGTCTCGCAACCTCCATGAACCTCTTCGAATCCCGGCCCGTCGATCGCCCGCGAACCCGGCGTCTCGGGATCGACACACCTACTCCGATCCGCACCAGCCCAACGCCAACGGGTCCCGTGCTCGGGGTGAAGAACCTGGTACTCGCCGACAACGTCAAGCAGTACGTATCAGTCCTCGAGCCTCGAGTAACTCGAAGCCTCTATCACGGGACGATCTACGGCGTTGATGTTCGCGCCAACGGCAACGACGGCCGCCCATCGGCCAGTTCCGTTCGACTGACGATGGGAAGCAACGGTATCGATGCACTATCCAAAATGTTGGCCGGGCCCGACGCCGTACAAGAACGGATGCTCGACGCGTTTGTCTATGGAACCATCCGCGATTTCGCATCAGACAACGGCATCGTGGCTCACGACGAAGCAGTACACCGACACGGTTTTGGATCGCTGCCCGACCCATCGCCGGGTATCGTCGAACACCTTCGAGCTCCCGCGTCGGCTGCCCCACAGCCGCCGCCGCTCGGCCAGGGCACTGTGGATCCGGCGATCCTGCTTGGCACAGCCGACAACGCCACGTTGAAGGTCTCCTTCTCGCCGAATTGGCTCGCAGCTCACGACCGCGCTCTTGCTCATGTTCAGCCGGGCGTTGGTGCAACGACCACGCCGCACCCGCCCGCAACTGGTCGGCCCGCAACCCCGGTTCCGTCATTCACGCAGACCACACGACCCAATCCAAGGTGGTTCGTTCCGACTGACCCAGTTATCGAGATACGCGGCGCAAACCGGTCACAGCGCCACGGCTATGACGGCCGGTTCGATCCTGGC
>JANYHQ010000730.1 GCA_025358985.1 Acidimicrobiales bacterium | reverse complement strand
CCCCGGTTGACGTCATGGAGTCGATACGACAGCCGCGAAACCACTACTCGGTCGTGGATCTTCAACGTGGGGTACATGGACTCGGACGGAATCCAGAATGCCAAGCCTAGGAACGCCCGTATCAGCGACGCCAACACCAGTGCAGCAATGATGAGGCCGCCGTACTCAATTACCGAGCGCCACCAAGCCCGGGGCCGGTTACGCCGGCCTGCCACTGGAACCACCACCGCCCCAGCAGAATCCGAGGGCGACACCACACCGGCGTCATCCTCGGCAGAGGTCACTTGCGGTCTCGCTTCTCCTTGATCTTGGCAGCCTTGCCTTGAAGATCACGGAGGTAATAGAGCTTGGCTCGCCGGACATCGCCACGGGTGACGACTTCGATCATGGCGATGGTGGGCGAGTGGACCGGGAACGTACGCTCCACGCCCACGCCATAGCTGATCTTGCGGACCTTGAACGTCTCACGGATACCGTCGCCCGCCCGGCCGATGACGTGGCCCTGGAAGATCTGAACCCGCTCTTTGCTACCTTCCACCACCCGTACGTGGACCTTGACGGTGTCGCCCGGCCCAAATTTGGGCACGTCGGAGCGAAGCTGCTCGCGATCGATCTGGTCGGTGGGATTCATCCGGAGTACAGCTCCTCGGTGGGCAGTGCCCGTGACAACGGCCCGTAACAACACGGGACAGCCCGAAGAGATTAGCTGGTCCCAGGTAGCCTCCGGAACCAGCGTTACCAGCCGTCCGCCGCACCGATCGCCACGTCGATGGCGTGGTTGATGGCGTCGGCTTTGACCGTTGTCACCACCTGCTCGCCCACGGTGCGCTGGGCCACCACGGCACACACGCACCCGGCTCGCATCCCGTAGACCGAGCTGAGTTTGAACACCGTGGCTGCCTCCATCTCGTAGTTGAGAATGCCCAGCGCCCTAAACTCCTCGGTCATACCTTGCAGATGGCGCAACAGCGTCGGGTTGACTGACGATTGGATCCGCTCCTGACCCTCGAAGAACGTATCCACCGAGGCCGTGATTCCTACATGGTGGGTGATTCCCAGGCGAGCCGCGGTCTCAGCCAAGCGCACGGTGAGGAATGGATCGGCTACGGCGGGGAACTCCACCGGGGCCACGTCCGCCGCCGCGCCCTGGCGACACAGGGCAGCGGAACTTATGACAATCGAGCCCACCTCCACGTGGGCCTGAATGGATCCCGTGGTGCCAATACGGATCACCGTACGCACCCCAACCTGGGCCAATTCGTTGAGCACGATGCTGGCCGATGGGGCACCCATGCCGCTGGTGGCGCACAACACTGTTTGGCCGCCGGGTAGCTCGGCCACGTAGCTGTTGAGGCCCCGGTTTTCCGACAGCACCCGATGATTGCGGAGCCTGTCGGTGGCGATATGGGTACTGCGGTTGGGGTCGCCTGACAGCAGCACGATGGTGGGCGGCTCGGCGCCCAGATCGGCCCGACCAAAACCGATGTGGTACTGCCGCTCGTCACTCATACGGCGATGGTACCCATCCACCCCCCTCCACCTCGCACCTCGCACCTGGCATTAGGTGTGGCGGATTACGCGCGACTGTGGCGCACAGTTGGCGGGAGGCCGCCACAGCCGCGCGCAAAGCGCCACACCTGAGTCAACTGTCCGGGTCAGTCGGGGAGTGCCCAGTCGACCGGGGGTCGACCGGCCGCCACCAATGCCTCATTGGTGCGGCTGAAGGGGCGACTGCCGAAGAAGCCGTTGGCGGCCGAAAGCGGCGAAGGATGGGCGGACTCGATGATGATGTGACGGGTGGTGTCGATGAGCGCTCGTTTCTTCCGAGCGGCCGCCCCCCACAAGATGAACACCACAGGCTCGGGTTTGGCATTGACGGCAGCAATGACGGCATCGGTGAAGCGCTCCCACCCCTTGCCCTGATGCGATGCCGCCTCATGCGCTCGTACCGTGAGGGTGGTGTTGAGCAGCAACACTCCCTTGCGGGCCCACGCCTCCAGGTTGCCGTGTTTGGGTACTGTGATACCGAGATCCGTTCTCAGTTCTTTGTAGATGTTGACCAACGATGGCGGCGGAGCCACACCCCTGCGCACACTGAAGCACAGGCCATGCGCCTGCCCTGGTCCGTGGTACGGATCTTGTCCCAGGATGAGTACCCGTACGTCCGCGTACGGGGTCAGGTGCAACGCCGCAAACACCTCCTCCTGAGGCGGGTACACCGCGTGCGACGTCCGCTCGCTGGCTACGAACTCCTGCAGACCAGCCCAATAGGGTTCGGCCGTTTGCGCCTTCAACACCGGGTTCCAGTCGGTTTTCATAACAACGTGTCCAAGCCAAATTCACGCAGCAGCTGGTGATCGGCGGTACTGATGCCACCGCGAACCGCGATGAGATCCGGCCGGGCAGTATGTGTACGTACGATAGCCATGGCGTGACGCCAGCGTGCGATGCGGGCATGGTCGCCACTGCGCAGCACTTCCGGTACGTCCCAGCCCCGGAACGTGGCCGGTCGGGTCCATTGGGGGTATTCCAACAGTGCGTCACGGAAGCTCTCCTCGACGGCACTCTCCTCATTGCCCATGACACCTGGCAGCAACCGGGCCACCGCCTCGATGATGGCCATGGCCGCCACCTCTCCCCCGCCCAGCACAAAGTCTCCGAGGCTGATTTCACCATCTACGAGATGGTCGTAGATACGCTGATCAAATCCCTCGTAGCGACCGCACAACAGCGAAAAACCAGTGGACACCGCTACATCAGCCAACTCGTGAGCCATGCCTTGACTGAACGGCCGCCCCCCCGGGCCGAGCGCGAACAAGGGACGAGGAGGGGCCGCCGCCTCCACACAATCGAACACCGGTTGGGCGGCCAACACCATGCCGGCGCCGCCCCCAAATGGTGAATCATCCACGCTGCGATGCACACCAACGCCGTGACTCCGGAGGTCGTGTACTCGTAAGTCCACATGCTGTTGGGCCACCGCTCGGCCCAGCACACTGACCCCGGCGAACGTTTCCAATAGCGCAGGAAACAACGTGAACGTATCAATGCGAGGCGTCATGACACCAACTAATCGAGTTCGAAGATGCCCAACGGAAGATCCACCACCAGGCGACCCGGCTCGTGCGACACCACAAACGTCAACGGCACCAAGCGATCACCATCGAGTACGAGGATGTCGTGGGCTGGATTGGCCTCCACGGCTAGCACATGGCCTACCGCCAACCCATCAACGTCGACCACCGCCGATCCGATGAGATCGTGGATCCACATGGCATGAGGATCATCGATGGGCTCGGCACTGAGCACCACACCGTGCAGGGCATCGGCGCCCGTGCGATCGGCCACACCCTCGAATTGCACCCGCCAACGATCTTGATGACGAGCGGAGCGAACCACGGTAAGTGGGCCCTTGGGCGTCATGAGCACCGAACCGGGAGCCAGTCGCTCCTCACGGTCACTGAGCAACCGCACGATAACTTCACCCTTGAGCCCGTGCGGTTTGGCTATACGGCCCACCTCGAGCAACGCCACCAGCGTCGCTCAGTCGACAATATCGACGTGGACGTCGGTGTCGTCTATGGCACCCACCGCCCGCACCACCGAACGAATGGCCTGAGCCGTGCGGCCCTTTCGACCAATGACCTTGCCCATGTCGTTGGGCGCCACGCTGAGATTCAACGAAATCTTGCCCCGCCAATCCGAGGTGCTGATCTCCACCGAATCCGGCTCATCCACCATGGACGTGGCCAAGTAGTGCAACACGTTCTCCGCCCGAGTGGAGGGGCGCTCGTTGGGGTCGCTCACTTCTTGGCGGCGGCCGGCTTGGCGGCTGGCTTACCGGCTTGGAACGTTTCCCACGCACCGGTGGTCTTCAAGATCTTGGCCACCGTCTCCGTGGGCTGAGCGCCCTGCTGGAGCCACTTGACGGCCTTGTCGTTGTCCAACTTGATGCGGTTGGGCTCCTCGCGAGGCTCGTACGTGCCGAGGATCTCGATGAAGCGGCCATCGCGCTGCGTGCGGGCGTCAGCAACCACGATGCGGTACGTAGGCTGCTTTGTTTTGCCCATACGCATGAGACGAAGCTTGACGGCCACGGGGTACTCCTGAAGATCTAATCCGAGATGCCGACGCAAAGTGCACCGGCGAACCGGGACAAGCTACCAGCTCAACGCTTCTTCTTTTTCTTGGGGCCGCCGCCCTGGGTGCCAGGAGCGGTGACCCGTCCACCGCCACCGGGCCGTGGACCCCCTGGACGAGGACCTGCACCCGGGGCCTTGGGTAGCGAAGGCAGACCCGAACGGGGTGAGGCACCGGGCAAACCAGGCAGCGATCCTGCCGGCAGGCCAAGCGCCTCCAACTGGCCAGCGTCGATGGAGCCGTCTTTGAGACCCTTCTGCAACGCCCGGGCCTGCTTCATCTTGCCCATTGCGCCGCCCCCCTTGGGCATCATGGCGGGCCCCAGCGTCTTCATCATCTTCTGCATCTCGCCGAACTGCTTGAGCAGATTGTTGACCTCGATGATGGGCCGACCCGATCCGGCGGCTACCCGCTGACGACGGCTGGCATCCATCACTGATGGGTCCGCCCGCTCGGCTTTGGTCATGGAGCAGATGACCGCTTCCACCCGGTCGAGTTCGCGCTCGTCGAGATCGACGTCCTTCAGTTCCTTACCAATCCCCGGCATCATCGACAGCAGGCCCTTCAGCGGGCCCATCTTGCGCACACTGCGCATCTGGCCCAGAAAATCGTCCAGGGTGAAGCGCCCGGACATGAGTGTCTCGGCCGCCTTCTCCATCTCATCGGCTTCGAATGCCGACTCGGCCTGCTCGATGAGCGTCATTACGTCACCCATGCCCAGGATGCGCGATGCCATCCGGTCGGGATGGAATTGATCGAAGTCAGCCAATTTCTCGCCGGTGGAGGCAAAGGCGATGGGGCGGCCGATGACTTCTTTGACGCTGAGGGCGGCACCACCGCGAGCGTCGCCGTCGAGCTTGGTAATGATGACGCCGTCGATGGCCAGCGTTTGGTGGAACGCCTCGGCCGTGGTGACGGCGTCCTGGCCGGTCATGGCGTCGATGACCAGGAACGTGTAATCCGGGCTGACTGCCTCGGAGATACGCCGGACCTCGTCCATCAACTCCACATCGATGCTGAGTCGACCGGCGGTGTCCACGATGAGCACGTCGCGCCCGGTACGGCGGGCCTCCTCCAAACCGTTGGTAGCCACCGTGACCGGGTCGCTGGCCTCCGAGTACATGGGCACGCCCACCTGCTCGGCCAGGATGCGTAGCTGTTGAACTGCGGCGGGGCGCTGGAGATCGGCGCCCACCAGCAACGGATTGCGGCCTTGGGCTTTGAACCAGCGGGCCAACTTGGCCGTGTTGGTGGTTTTGCCCGAGCCCTGTAGGCCGGCCATGAGGATGACGGTGGGGGGCTTGGAGGCGTAGCGGATCTGTAGCGTGTCGCCGCCCAGGGTGGTGACCAGTTCGTCGTGGACGATCTTGATCACCTGCTGGGCAGGGTTCAGCGCCTTGGACAGCTCCGCCCCCACGGTGGCTGCCCGGATGCGGCCCACCAGGCTCTTGACCACGTCGAAGTTGACGTCGGCTTCGAGGAGGGCGACCCGAATTTCACGCAGGACCTCGTCGACATCGGACTCGCTGAGGCGGCCGCGACCGCGCATACGGGTGAAGATGCCGTCGAAACGGTCGGAGAGGCTGTCAAACATGGAGGCGTCAGGCTACAGGTGGAGAATGCGGAACAACTGCTGTCCTAGATAGAACGCACCATCAGGGACGCTGAACTGGTGGGAGAACCACATGGCTCGCATCCACAAGCCGTTGCTGAGCCCCGGTACTCGGAAGATCACCAGGAACAAGATGAGAAATGTGTATGAGCGAAATGGGGCAATTGCCTGCAGAAATGACCGGCCGAGATACGGCTCAATTGCTCCGAAGCCGTCGAGACCGGGCAGGGGCAACAGGTTAAGTAGTGCGGCAAAGAACTGCAATACCGCCAAAAAAGCCAGTCCGCTGGCAAAGGTGGGGTGGGCGGCAACCGAGGCCGGGGCCAACAGAAACGGTATGCCCAACAGGCAGCCGAACATGATGTTGGCGAATGGTCCGGCCAGCGACATTGCCGACTCCCACCGCTTGGAGCGGATATAGCTGTGGTTGATCCACACCGCGCCGCCAGGTAGGCCGATACCGCCGAGGAACAGGAACACCAGCGGCAGGATGAGCGACAGGTTTCTATCTGTGTACTTACGAGGATCCAAGGTGAGATATCCCTTGGCCGCCACCGTTCGATCGCCGCCCATGAAGGCCACCAATGCATGGCCAAACTCGTGCAGGCACAATGACAACACCCACCCCGACAACACCATCACAAAGATGGCGATACGCGAACTTCCTACGCTGCCGCCGCCACCGCTCACCACGTCGATGAGGCTGCCGGCGTTGGCCGGAGCCATCCATGCCCAGATGCCGGACCCCACGAACACGGCCACGATGAGCCCGAACACGGGGCTGGGCCGGATATGGCTGAGGGCTTTGATGTCCTTGGCCAGAACCTGAGCTGCGGGTGTCTGCGACGCCTTAACGCACGTGAGGCAATGGGCGCCCACGGCTGCATCAATGAGGCAGTCGGGGCACGCCGGGCGCCCGCATCGACTGCAGGAGCGATACGTGGTGCGATCGGGATGGTAGGTGCAGGTGGGTGCGCTGACAGCGGTGTCGGTCACGTCTCCAGTATCGACCATTGCCGTGTCCAACCCGAGCCCGACGCGATTTTGCGCCCGAGAGCTATTCTCAGGTTGGGTCTCCCTGAGGCCCATTCTCGGGCGCGAATTGCGCCGGGCGGCCCGTCAGTGACCGCCGCCGCCGAGGTAGGCGTCGCGGACGGAGGGGTCGGTGAGGAGATCCTTGCCGGCCCCAGTTTTGACAATATGGCCAGTTTCCAGCACATAGGCCCGATGGGCGATGGCCAGTGCCTTGGCGGCGTTCTGCTCCACCAACAACACAGTGGTGCCCTGGGCATTGATCTCTTGGATGATGCGAAAGATCTGGTTGATGAGCATGGGGGCCAGGCCCATGGAAGGCTCGTCCAGCAGCAGCACTCGTGGCTTGCTCATGAGCGCACGGCCAATGGCCAACATCTGCTGCTCTCCGCCCGACATGGAACCACCAGCCTGATCTCGTCGTTCCTTGAGCCGGGGAAACAGTTCGAACACCCGCTCCATGTCGGCGTCTTTGGCGGCGGACTTACGATCGGTGCGCAGATAGCACCCCATCTCGAGATTCTCCACCACCGTCATACCGGGGAAGATGCCCCGGCCTTCGGGGGCCTGACACAACCCCATCATCACCCGCTTGTGCGACGGGGCCTTGGTGATGTCCTGGCCGTCGAAGGTCACTGAGCCTTTGGTGACGGTACGCACACCGGACATGGTTTTCATGGTGGTGGTTTTGCCTGCGCCGTTGGCCCCGATGAGGGTGACAATCTCCCCTTCGGCTACTGAGAAGGAGATGCCCCGCAATGCCTGGATCCGACCGTAGAAGACTTCGAGGTCCTTGACTTCTAACAGCATTTTTCAGCCCTCCTGACTGGCCAAGATGGCGGCATCTTCGTCACCGGTGCCGAGATAGGCAGCAATCACCCGTTCGTCATTGCGGATCTCGGTCGGGGTGCCTTCGGCAATCTTGCG
>JANYHQ010000271.1 GCA_025358985.1 Acidimicrobiales bacterium | reverse complement strand
CGTTCATCCACCGATTGTCATTCTCACTTCGAATCGGACGCGCGATTTGCACGACGCACTGAAGCGACGTTGTATCTACCACTGGATCGAGTTTCCATCAGTGGAGCGGGCCGCTGCCATCGTGCGCTTACGGGTCCCAGCCACCGCCGTGTCGATGGCTACCCACGTGGCGGCTGCGGTGGCCCGGTTACGAGGGCTGGACCTGCAGAAGTCCCCCGGTGTGGCCGAGGCCATCAGTTGGACCACGGCTCTCGATGTGCTGGGCTTTTCCCGACTCGACGAAGTTTCCGCAACCGCCACGTTGGGCACGGTGATCAAGTACCGCGAGGATGCTGACGTGGTGGCGCAGAAGGGGATGGCGTGGTTGGTGGGTTGAACCCGGACCTGGCGGATATATGCGCCCGTTTCGGTGCGTTGCTCCATGCTGGCGGCGTGCCCACCGCACCCGATCGGATGGCACGCTTCGGCGCCGCCATCGTGGACCTGCAACCGGCCACCACTGATGCACTGCGACTCATCGCACGCGTCACCCTCACCAACAGCCAGGCCCAGATCAGCGTCCTCGATGCCGTGTTCGATCAGGTGTTCTTGGGCCGATTTGATGATGCAGTGCGCGGCGGTGGGCATACACCGGTGATCCCATCCGGGATCGAGGCAGGACCCCGGCCCAATCACCGCCCCGCAGGTACGCCATCGTCGGCTGAGGCGCCGGGCCTCAGTAGTGCCTCGGGGGCAGAATCAGGCACGATTACGGACACGTCGGATGAATCGAGAGAGTCCGTACAGATGACACTCAGTGCGCACGAACAACTGCGGGCCAAGGACTTCGGCTCGTGTTCCTCAGAGGAACTGCAGCAATTGGCGGCCATGATCGGCGACCTCTCGCTGCATCCCCCGCGGCGTCGCAGTCACCGCCGTCGCCCTTCCATTCGGGGATCGCATCAGGATCTGCGCCGCACCATCCGAGCGGCCCGGCGCACGGGAGGAGACCCAGTTCGTTTGGCCGTGAAGGCACGGGTGCAACGACCACGACGGGTAGTGCTCATTGCCGATGTGTCGGGGTCCATGGAGCGCTATTCGCGTGCCTATCTCTACTTGTTGCATGCCGCCGTACGGGCCCTCACCGCCGAGGCATTTCTGTTCGCCACCCGTCTCACTCGCGCCACCGCGGTACTTCGTCAGCATTCTCCTGAGGTGGCCTTGGAGCGTGCCACGGCGTCGGCCCCGGACTGGTCTGGAGGCACTCGCATCGGCGAAGCACTGCGGGATTTCCTGGACGGCTGGGGTCGGCGCGGGGTGGCTCGCGGGTCGGTGGTGGTGATCATCTCCGATGGGTGGGAGGGTGGAGATGCACACGTGCTCGGTGAGCAGATGGCCCGCCTGTCCCGATTGGCCCACCGGGTGGTGTGGGTCAATCCACGTAAGCAGCATGCCGGTTACGAGCCGCTGGTGGCCGGTATGGCCGCAGCACTACCGTATGTAGACATATTTGTCAGTGGTCATTCGTATGCCGCTATGCGCGAAGTGGCCGAGGCCATTGCGTTGCGTTAGTTGGACAGTACATCGGCCAGGGTGGATGGCAAGGCCTCTTCAAGCTGATCGTATGTACACGTATTGGGTTCACGATCCGGACGCCACCGCTTGAACGTGGTGGCATGACGGAACCGATAGTCCTGCATGTGGTCGTAGGCCACCTCGCATACCAGGCCCAAACGCACCGGCTCGAACGACAAATCCTTCTTGGCATTCCAACGACTCTGCCCACCCGGCGACCGGTCACCCTCCAATCGCACTTCAGATGCCCACGACGCCCATGGATGCCCAGCCCACGCATCGTTGCGCCACGGAGCCAACTCGTTCACCAACTCCCGACGGCGCGCCATGGTGAAACTGGCGGTGACGCCGACGTGTTGCAGTTGGCCCTCATGGTTGAACAATCCGAGCACCAACGAACCAACCAACGGCACATCATCAGTGGAATCCTTGTGCCAGCGGAACGCTGCCACCACGCAATCGGCAGTGCGCTGATGCTTGATCTTGAGCATCACTCGCTTGTTTTCCACATACCCACCATCGAGAGCCTTGGCGATCATGCCGTCGAGCCCCGCACCCTCGAAGCGTACGAACCAATCGGCCGCCACTGCCCGATCGGTGGTGGCCGGGGTGACATGCACTGCGCCAGCGGAACGCATCTCACATCCCTTGAGCGCCTGAGTGAGCAACTCCCGACGTTCCACCAATGGCCGACGTCTGATGTCCTCATCGCCGAGTGCCAACAAATCGAAAGCGATGAACGTGGCGGGCTGACGCTCGGCCAGCATGCGCACCCGAGAATCGGCGGGGTGGATACGGTCTTGCAGGCGATCGAACTCCAACACACCATCCACGCTGACCACGATCTCACCGTCCACCACGCAACGATCGGGCAACGCCAATCGCAGCGCTTCCACCAACTCAGGAAAGTACCGCGTCATCGGCTTTTCGTTGCGACTACCGAGCACCACCTCGTCGCCATCGCGGAACACAATGGTGCGGAACCCATCCCACTTTGGATCGAACAGCCAGCCGTCACCCTCAGGTAGCGTCGGTACGGCTTTGGCCAGCATGGGCGATACAGGCGGCATCACAGGAAGATCCACGGCACGGAACGCTACAGGCCCTATAAAATCCGGGGTCGACGCCAGGGGGCCGGATGCGGCTAAGGTGACCGCTTCTCGAGAAAACGTCCTGTCCGACGACCCAAGGGAGGCCATTGTGCCGAGCTTGCGCCGTGCGCCTCTCTTTCTGGTTGGTGCGCTGTCAGCCGTATCCATGTGGCCCATTGCCTCTGTCGAGGCGGCCACGAAGTCCAAGCCCGTCCCAGTTCCGGTTATCAGTACCGTTGTTCCTCGGTCTCCCGATACCGAGGTACCCCCCGTGGAAGTGCTGGCCGGAGACGGGTCCGACGGTGACGGCACTCCGTCTGGCGGAACCGTGGTGGTGGGTGACAGTGCCTGGCAATGCCCGGTACCGTTGGCCAAGTTCACCAACGACTGGGGCAGTGTCCGCTCTGGAGGTCGCCGCCACGAGGGCACCGACTTGTTGGCCCCTCGAGGCACCCAGGTAGTAGCTCCGGTGGGCGGGGTGTTGCGTCAGCACGACACCAGTGCCATGGCCGGTCACGCGTTTTACCTGGCCGGAGATGACGGTATGGAGTACTTCGGCGCTCACCTCGATGCCTATGTGGCCCCCAATGGCCGGGTGGAGCGCGGCACCATCATCGGATTGGTGGGCGACTCCGGCAACGCCAAGGGCACCACCCATCTCCATTTCGAAATCCATCCCACCAAGAAGTCCAAGCTCAACCCCTACTTCACCCTGGACGCTCACTGCCGCTAGCCGCTAGCGGGGCCATTGAAGTATAAGAAAGCCACCTGGTGCCAGCAACTGTGGGTTGAAGTGATCTATCTAAAGTGCTTGTGCAAACCGATAGTCGCTACCGGGGTCCGTGTGCTTCGGGGGGTGGGGTGGACCCCGGTTCACGCAGTTCAGCCACCGCCGCCCACAGATCAGTAGCTGACGCCGGTCCTACAAAACTGGCCCGAACCACCCCCTCGGAGTCGGCCACCACCACGGTGGGTACGGCGTCGATGGCGTAGCGCTCGTGGGTGTGCTTACGAGTTTGGAATGCCACGATGTCCACCGCTACTTCGCTGCTACGTAACAATTCCACTTTGGCGGTCATGGTGGCGCACGTGGCGCACGTGGTAGAGGTGAACAGCACCGCCAACCATGGGGCGGTGGGACTGTCGAACTCGTTTCGGTCGAGTTGCTGGGGAACCGTCCACGCCGTTTGCGTGGGCGGTTCCGGCGCCCGCTTG
>JANYHQ010000718.1 GCA_025358985.1 Acidimicrobiales bacterium | reverse complement strand
ATCAAAGCGGTGCTGGTGCTGCAGCACGCGGAGGTCCCCCCGCACTTGCACCTGCGCAACCCCAACCCGCATATCGATTGGGCCTCGCTGCCGGTGGTGGTCCCCACCGAGCGCACGCCGTGGCCTTCGGTCGCGGCCCGGATCGCTGGTGTCAGCGCCTTCGGCTTCAGCGGCACCAATGCCCACCTGGTGCTCCAAGAGGCGCCCCCGACCGCGGCCCCGGTGCCTGACATCCGACCCCTGCACGTCATGACGCTGTCAGCCAAGAGTGGTTCGGCGCTGACGGCGATGGCAGCACGCCTCGGCGCCCATCTCGATGCGAGCGACGCATCGAACCTAGGGGAACTGTGTGCCAGTGCCCACCTGGGTCGGGCCCGGTTCGATCACCGGTTGGCGCTGGTGTCATCGTCACGGGCTCACCTGCGTGCCCAACTGGCGGAGATCGCCCAGGGTCAGGTCCCGGTGGGCGCCACCATCGGGGAAGTCACCAGCACCGATCCTCCCAAGGTGGCGTTCCTGTTCACCGGTCAAGGGGCCCAGCATGCGGGCATGGCCCGCTCGCTCTATGCCATCGAGCCGGTGTTCCGGGCTGCGCTGGACCACTGTGCGGCGTTGCTCGCTCCACAGTTGGATCGCCCCTTATGCGATGTGCTTTTCGCCGAGCCGGGGACCGAGGATGCCGCTCGCCTGGATCAGACCGCGTACACCCAGCCCGCCCTGTTCAGCCTTGGTCATGCGCTGGTCGAACTGTGGCGCTCGTGGGGCGTCGTGCCGCACGCTTTGCTCGGTCACTCGGTGGGCGAGTACGTGGCTGCGCTCGTTGCGGGGGTGTTCAGCCTGGAAGATGGACTGCGGCTGATCGTGGCTCGGGGGGCACTGATGCAGGCGCTCCCGGCCGGCGGTGCGATGGCGGCGATCTTCGCACCGCTGGCCGATGTGGAGACCGCCCTCGCCGATCACCGCAGCTCCACGTCGGTGGCTGCGGTCAATGGGCCCGACCACACGGTCATCTCCGGTAGTGCTGCTGCGGTGGCGGCCGTTGTCGATGCGTTTGTAGCCCGCAGGGTGCGCGTGCAGACGCTGGTCGTGTCCCACGCGTTCCACTCCCCGTTGATGGAACCCATGATGGAGGCCTTTGCCGCCGTTGCTGCGACCGTCACGTTCCATGCTCCACAACGCCGGATCATCTCCAACCTCACCGGTCAGCCCATCGGACGTGAATTGGCCGACCCGGACTACTGGGTTCGCCACATCCGTCAACCCGTGCAGTTCGCAACGGGAGTGGAGACACTGCAGCGCAGCGGTTTCGACACCTTCGTCGAGATCGGTCCGCATCCCGTGCTCATCGGCATGGCCCGAGAGTGTGTGGCGCCGGGGTTTGGTACCTGGGTGCCGTCACTGAGACGCAAGCGTGATGACTGGCAACAGACGATGGAGAGCGTGGCTGCGCTTCACGTAGCGGGTTCGGCGATCGACTGGGCTGGATTCGAGGCGCACCACAGCCATTGTCGCCCGTCGTTGCCCACCTACCCGTTTCAGCGGCAGCGGCACTGGGTCCGCCAGACACTGCATCGCGCCCCGCCCGCCGATGCCACGGTCCATCCACTGCTCGGCCATCGGCTGCGCTCACCACTCGACGCGATCACCTTCGAGTCGCAGATCTCCGTGACCACGCTCGCGTACCTCGACGATCATCGGGTGTTCGAGCGTGCCATCCTCCCTGCCACGGCGTTCATCGAAGCAGCGATGGCGGCCGCGGTGGCATCGGCTGCGTCCTTGGGATCAGGCGCCGGTACTACTGACGCCGAGAACAGCGGACTGGGTTCGCTCGATGACGTGGTGATCCACGAGGCGTTGGTCACTGACGAAGACGAGACGCATACATTGCAGACGATCCTCACTCCTGATCCGACCGGTGGATCGGTGCAGATCTTCAGCCAATGCACGCCGGATCAAGCGTGGAAGCTCCACGCCACCGCCCGCATCGGCTCCCCGCCCACCTACCCTGCACCATTGGTCACTCCGTTGAGCATCCGCGCCCGATGCCTCGACGAGATCAGCGCAACGAACCACTACGCGTTGCTACGCGCACGTGGTTTGGACTTCGGTCCGGCACTGCGAGGCGTGCAGCGGATCTGGACCGGCACCGACGAGGCCTTCGGCGAGCTCGTCATTGCCGCGCCATCAGGCGCGGATCATCAGTACGGGGTACACCCGGCACTGCTCGATGCCGCCATCCAGGTGTTGGCCGCGGTGGCGGTGCCGGGCGACGACACGTACCTCCCCATCAGCGTCGAACGGGTCGAGCGTTACGTCAGCTCCACTGCGCCGACGGTGTCTCGGGGGTTGTCGCATGTGGTGCTGCGCCCACGTCGGGGTCCCATCGTGGGGACGTCTGGCCCAGAGACGCTCACCGCCGACATCACGCTGTACGACGAGGGGGGCCTTGCGCTCGTCGCCATCCAAGGACTGCACCTGAAGCGCGCTGACCAGAACGCCCTGTTGCGGTTGGGTCACGTTGAACGCCTCACCGAGTGGCTGTATGAGGTGGAGTGGCGCGAGGTGGCCGATGACGATGCGTCGTCTTCCGGGTCGGTGAGGGTGGCGATGTCGCCTACGGAGTTGGCCCGCACCGCCAGCAGCCACGTGCCTCGCTTGCGTCAACGCCAAGATCTGGACCGCTATGACACGCTGATCGACGAGCTCAATGGGCTCAGTACGGACTACATCGTGCAGGCCTTGGCACAGCTCGGCGTGACGTTTCGGCCGGGTGTCCGCTTCGACGCCGATCATCTCGGTGTGAGCACGTGCCATGAGGCGTTGTTGGCCCATCTGTTGACCGACCTCGCCGACGACGGGGTCGTGCGTCGCGTCGACACGGGATCCATCGAAGCGGGATCTATCGCCACGGTGTGGGAGGTGATGCGCGCTCCGGCGATCGATGTTGGCTTGGCGCGCTGGAACGCTTTACTCGAGCGCTACCCGGCAGGGCAGGGCGAGCTCACCCTCACGCGGCGTTGCGGCGAGCAACTTGCGGCTGCGCTCACCGGCGCTGCCGATCCACTGCAGCTGTTGTTCCCGGGCGGATCACTCGATGACGCCGAGCGGATGTACCAGCTGTCCCCGTTCGCCCATTTCTTCAACTCGTTGGCTGCGCAGGCGGTGGCTGCGGCCACTGCCGAGACACCAACCCGACTCCGGGTGCTCGAAATCGGTGCCGGGACCGGTGGCACCACCGCCCATGTACTGGCGCACCTGCCCGCAGACGTCATCGACTACACGTACACCGATGTCTCACCCCATTTTGTGAACCGCGCCAGGCTCAAGTTCGAGGGCTCGTCGTTCATGGAATACTGCACCCTGGACATCGAGGCCGATGTGGCCTCGGGCGAGCTCCACCGAAGAAAGTTCGATGTGATCGTGGCGGCCAACGTGCTGCATGCCACCACGGATCTGCGCCGCACCTTTGCCAACGTGAAGCGCCTCATGGCGCCCGGAGCATTGCTGGTGATGGTGGAGGTGGTTCGTCCGCAGCGTTTCATCTCGATCACGTTCGGTTTGACGGAGGGCTGGTGGAAGTTCACCGACCGCGACCTGCGGCCCACGCAGCTGTTGCTCGACGGTGACGCATGGATCGACTTCTTGTCGGACGAGGGGTTCGTCGATCCGTCGTCGATCCCGACGGTCTCCACGGGCGTCGACGGGGCGACAGATCCGACCAGCTTCCAGGCCGTGATCGTGGCGCGTGCCCCACACAACGTCGTCGACGTGCCCGGCCTGCCCGACGACCGTCGCCGTTGGCTGATCCTGGCCGATCGCCACGGGGTGGGTGCCGACGTGGCACAGCGCATCCGCCGACTCGGTGGTCACGTCGTCACCGCTGTGATGGGCTCCTCATTCGAGCGTACGGGCGACAGGTCGTTCGTGGTTGATCCCACCCGTCGCCAGGACATGGCCCGGTTGCTGGCCGAGGGTCACGAAACCGGGTTCGATTCGGTGGTCCACCTGTGGAGCCTTGATGCTGCAACCGGTCTCGAAGCGGCAACCGACGTCGGTCCCGGTGGCCGATCCGACCGGGATCCCCAGGTCCGACTGGGGAGTGCGTTGGCACTGACCCAGGCCCTCGCCGATGCGGTGGCCACCACCAACCTGTGGCTGGTCACGCGGGGATGCCAACCGGTGGGGGGTGTGGCCCCGGATGCCGATCAGGCAGCGCTGTGGGGCTTCGCCAAGACGGTGGCGCTGGAGGACCCTCGGCTGCGGACGGTGTGCCTGGACCTGGATCCAGCCAACACTGCAGATCTGGCAGGGACATTGTTGGACTCGTTGCTGAGGATGGACGGCGAGACCCAGGTCGCGGTGCGGGCTGGAATGAGATCGGTGGCCCGGCTGGTGCGCCAGACGCCCATTGCATCCAGCGGACCGGTGGCACTGGAGTGCAACAGTCGCGGCACGCTGGACAACCTGGCGGTGCGCCCAACGACGCGGCGAGATCCCGGTCTGGGTGAGGTCGAGATCCGGGTCCATGCCACCGGTCTCAACTTCAAAGACGTCCTCAATGTGCTGGGCATGTACCCGGGTGACCCTGGCGAGTTGGGCGGTGAGTGTGCCGGAGTGATCGTTGCCATCGGTGCGGGGGTGGCCGACTTGCAGGTGGGACAGCCTGTCATTGCGCTGGCCGCCGGGTGCTTTCGTAGCCACGTCACCTGTCCGGCGGTGCTGGTGTTTGCCAAGCCCGCGACCATGAGCTTTGCCGAGGCAGCAGGCATGGCGATCGCCAACATCACCGCAGGGTTTGCCCTCGATCACCTGGCGGGTCTGCGCTCGGGGGACCGGGTGTTGATCCATGCGGGCGCCGGTGGGGTGGGCCTCGCCGCGGTGCGTTTGGCGCAACGGGCCGGTGCGGAGATCTTTGCCACCGCTGGGAGTAATGAAAAGCGCGCATACCTCCTGGGGCTGGGCGTGCAACACGTGTACGACTCGCGAACGCTGGCCTTTGCCGATCAGATCCGGGATGACACCAGTGGCGAGGGTGTGGACGTGGTGCTCAACTCGCTAGCCGGAGCGTTCGTGGCTACCAGCCTCGGCCTCCTTCGTGCTGGTGGACGCTTTTTGGAGATCGGCAAGCGTGATCACCTCGACGGCCACGCTGCGGAAGTCCTTGGAACATCCATCAGGTATCACGTCATCGATTGGACCGAGGCCGCCCGCCACCATCCGCAACTGATCCGGTCGATCTTCGAAAACCATTTGGCGCTGTGGTCATCAGGGGTCGTGGTGGCCGCACCGACTCGCACCTTTGTACTGACCGACGCGGTTGCTGCGTTCCGGTTCATGGCCCATGCCCGTCACATCGGCAAGGTGGTGGTGACCCAGCCCGACGCGCAGGGAGACGGGCCGACCCGTGAGATCAGTGCGCAGGGCACCTATCTCATCACGGGTGGCCTCCGTGGTCTCGGCCTGATCACCGCGCGTCACCTGCATGCGTGCGGGGCGCGACACCTGGCACTGATGGGCCGCACACCGCCGTCGTCCAGCGCCGAAGACGAGATTGCCGCCCTCACCGCTCATGGGGTGCAGGTGGTAGTGGCGCAGGGAGACGTGTCGGTGCGCTGCGACGTGGAGCGTGTCCTGGCTCGAATCACCGCAGAGATGCCTCCGTTGCGCGGTGTGTTCCACGCCGCCGGCAACCTCGACGACGGGGCGTTGGGTCAGCAGAGCTGGGACCGGTTCCGCACGGTGTTGGCTGCCAAAGTCGACGGTACACGTCATCTTGATGAGCTGACGGCGGCCAACCAACTCGATCACTTTGTGATGTATTCGTCCGTAGCATCGTTGCTCGGATCGCCCGGTCAGGCCAACCATTCGGCAGCCAACGCCTACATGGACGCGGTAGCTCACCGCCGGTCGGCTACCGGACAAGCGGCGCTCAGCATCAACTGGGGAGCATGGAGCGAGGTGGGAGCGGCGGCCGATCGGGGAGTCAAGGAGGGTGCTGCACTGCAAGGCATCGGGGTCATGTCGCCGGCCAATGGCTTGGAGGTGTTGGACCGGCTCATGCATGAGGGCGCACCGCAGGTGGGGGTCACGCCCGTCCAGTGGCCTTTGCTCCTACTTCGTTATCGCGCGCAGGGCGCTCCGCCCTATTTGGCGGACATGGTGGCCACGGTCCGGTCACCGCTCACTGTCAGTGCGGCGACTCCGGCCAGTGATGTGTTGCGCCAATTGGATGGGGCGGCTGCGCATCAGCGCGGTGCTATCGTGTTGGAGTTCGTGCGCGATCAGTCAGCGCGCGTATTAGCCATGCCGGTTGGTGATGTGCGCGACCGCACGCCGCTCAGCGACCTGGGCCTCGATTCGCTGATGGCCGTGGAGTTGCGCAACCTGCTCGGTGCCGCGCTCGGGGTGCAGCGCCCGCTGCCCGCCACGTTGGTGTTCGACTTTCCGACGGTGGAGGCGATTGCCGAGCACCTGTTGGAGGTGCTGGAGCCGTCGACTGATGGCGTCCCGGATGAGGCGCGAGCATCGGTGAGCGCCATGATCGACGATCTGGATGACCTGTCCGACCAGGAGATCGATCGACTGTTCGCGCAGCGCTTATTGGAGCAGGCCTCAGCGATCGATGGGGGGAGCGTCGCATGAGTGAGCTGTTCGATCGACTCACCAACCTATCGCCCAAGCGCCTGGCGTTGTTGGCCATGGATCTTCAGGACAAGCTTGATGCGTCGGAGCGTGACGCGGCGCAACGTGCGATCACCTCCACTGCAGCGGTGCGCGCCGACTCCGAACCGATCGCCATCATCGGCATGGCCTGTCGACTCCCGGGCGCCCCCAGCGTGGATGCGTATTGGGATCTGTTGCACAACGGCGTCGATGCCATCCGCGAGGTGCCGCCATCGCGATGGGATGTCGATGCGTTCTACGATCCCGACCCCGATGTGCCTGGCCGGATCGCCACGCGTTGGGGTGGGTTCCTCGACGACATCGATCGGTTCGACCCGAAGTTCTTCGGCATCGCCCCACGTGAGGCGCAGAGCCTGGACCCCCAGCAACGGTTGTTGTTGGAGGTGGCATGGGAGGCCCTCGAGGACGCCGCGATCGCCCCCGACTCGTTGCACGGCACCTCCACGGGCGTGTATGTGGGTCTGTGCAACAGCGATTACGCCCAGATGCTGCTGGCCGGAGACGGTGAGGACTTCGACATGTACCTCTCCACCGGCAACGCCGGCAGCGTGGCGTCTGGCCGCCTGTCGTATGTGTTGGGGTTGCAGGGCCCAGCCATGACAGTGGACACGGCGTGCTCGTCGTCGTTGGTGGCCGTGCACCTGGCGGTGCAGAGCTTGCGCAGCGGCGGTTGTCGTGCGGCGTTGGCAGGCGGTGTCAACGTGATCCTCTCGCCCAAGACCACGATGACGTTGTCGAGGGCCAAGATGATGGCCGCCGATGGGCGGTGCAAGGCATTTGATTCGCGCGCTGATGGTTTTGTCCGTGGCGAAGGGTGCGGGCTGATCGTGCTCAAGCGCTTGAGCGATGCCGAGGCCGACGGTGACCGTGTGCTGGCCGTGATCCGAGGATCCGCAGTCAACCAAGACGGGCGCAGCAATGGTCTGACGGCACCCAACGGACCGTCGCAGGTCGCGGTGATCCGTGCGGCGATCCACGACGCCGGGGTCGAACCGGGCGACGTCGGCTACGTGGAGACCCACGGGACCGGCACGGCCTTGGGCGATCCCATCGAGGCGCAGGCGCTGGGAGCGGCTCTGGGTCCTGGGCGCTCCGCGCAACATCGATTGATGATCGGCACGGCCAAGACGAACCTCGGACATCTGGAGTCAGCAGCAGGCATCGCCGGACTGATCAAGGTGGTGCTGTCGCTGGGTCATCGTGAGATCCCTCCGATGCTGCACCTGCGCCAGCGCAACCCGCTCATCGCCTGGGACGAGTTGCCGATCGACGTGCCCACTCAGTCCACACCGTGGTCTCCCATCGGCGGTCGTCTTATCGCCGGAGTCAGTTCTTTTGGCTTCAGCGGCACCAACGCCCATATCGTTCTCGAAGCCGGTCCAGTGTTGGCGGTGGTGTCGGATGCTCAGGTGGCGGCGGACCGACCGTTTCACCTGATGAAGCTGTCGGCTCGCTCGGAGGATGCGCTGCACGAGTTGGCCTTGTGCTTCGCGCAACATCTCGAATGCTTCCCGGTCTCGGGGTTGGGAGATGCAGCCCACAGCGCCAACGTGGGCCGCTCCGACATGGCCTGTCGATTGGCGGTGGTGGCGCCAGACAATGGTGCGGCGGCACGGGCGCTCGGTGCTTATGCAGCCGGCGATGACGTCGATGCGACCATCCCGGGCGTCATCGCCGCGACGGTGTCTGGGGCGCAGGCGCCCGGAGTGGCGTTGCTGTTCACCGGTCATGGTTCTCAGTACATCGACATGGGCCGGTCGTTGTACTCATCCAGCCCGACGTTTCGCATGGCCATCGACCGCTGCGCCGAATTGCTCACCCCGTTGATGGACCGCCCGCTGTTGGAAGTGCTGTTCTCGCATGGGGGCGACGTTGCGCTGTTGGACAGCATGGCGTATGCGCAGCCCGCACTGTTTGCCGTGGAGTTCGCCCTGGCCGAGCTGTGGCATTCATGGGGGGTGCGACCCACTGCGGTGCTGGGCCACAGCGCCGGGGAGTACGTCGCGGCCGTGGTGGCGGGCGTGATGAGCCTCGACGATGGAATCAAGCTGATCGCCGCCCGCGGTCGGCTGATGGCCTCGCTCCCGCCCGATGGTGAGATGGCCACGGTGTTCGCCACCGAGGAGCAGGTGCGTATCGTGATCGCGCCGCATGCGGGCGGCGTGTCGATCGCCGCCATCAACGGTCCGCAGAGCATCGCGTTGTCGGGCACCGGTGGCAGCCTCCGTCCGGTCCTGGACGAACTGCGCGCCCAGGGTGTGGAGGTGCGGCCACTGGCCATCCCGGTGGCGGCCCATTCGCCACAGGTCGACTCAATCCTCGACGCCTTCGAGCAGGTGGCGGCCACCGTGCGCTACAGCCCTGCGCGCATGGATGTGGTGTCGGGCATGACCGGTCGGTTGGCGACGGGTGACGACCTCGTCACGGCCGGCTACTGGCGGCGTCATCTACGCCAACCGGTGCGCTTCGCCGACGCCTTTGCCACGCTGCACGATCAGGGGACGCGCATCTTCGTTGAAGTGGGTCCGCACCCCACGCTGCTCAACATGGCCCGCCACATCGTGGCCGAGCACGAGTGTGCATGGCTGTCTTCGTTGCGGTCCGGCCACGACGGATGGCAGCAGATGTTGACCAGTGCCGCGGCGTTGTATACCAAGGGTGTCGCCCTCGATTGGTCGGCCTTCGATAGGCCGTACGCCCGCCGCAAGGTGAGCCTGCCGACATACCCGT
>JANYHQ010000708.1 GCA_025358985.1 Acidimicrobiales bacterium | reverse complement strand
GAGGCGTACGTCCGGCATCACCGAGGCGCCCGCTGGCCACTGAGCTGACGCTGAACCGGTACTGCTACGCATCCGTAGCGTTATATAGTTCGCTACGTGACCGTAGCGATTGAGCAAGAGACGCAGGCCCTCGATATGGGGGGCATCGAGCCCGCTGTGTACCACCGCCGCTGGGCCATCCTCGGGGTGCTGGTGCTGTCCCTGGTACTGGTGGTGGCGGCTGTCAGCTCCGTCAACGTGGCCATCCCATCCATCCGGGCCCAACTCCTGCCCACCGATGCCCAGATGCTGTGGATCGTGGACATCTATGCCGTGGTGTTCGCCGGGCTGTTGCTGCCGGCGGGGGCACTGGGTGACAAGTTCGGTCGACGTGGCGCCCTACAACTTGGCCTCATCGTGTTTGCCACGGCCTCGGTGCTCAGCGCATTGTCCAAGAGTCCCACCGCCCTGTTGGGGTTTCGGGCATTGATGGGGGTGGGGGCAGCGTTCATCATGCCGTCCACCCTGTCGCTCCTCACCAGCGTATTCCCCCCACACGAGCGAGCCCGAGCCATCGCCGTGTGGACAGGGTTCGCCGGCGCCGGTGGCGTCATTGGTTCATTGGTGGGCGGTCTGTCGCTGAACTACTTCTGGTGGGGCTCGGTGTTCTTCGTATCGGTGCCTATTGCGCTCGTGGCCTTGGTGCTGGTCACCACGCTGTGCCCCTCGTCTAAAGAAGCACATGCGCAACCGCTCGATCCCGTGGGAGCACTGCTGTCCATGGTGGGGTTTGGATCCTTGCTATACGGCATCATCGAAGGCCCAGAAAAGGGTTGGGGCTCCGTTTACCCGGTGAGCGCGTTCGTCCTCAGTGTGGCTGCCCTGACCGGTTTCGTGCTGTGGGAGAAGCGGGCCAACCATCCCATGCTCGATGTGCGTTTCTTCTCCATCCCTCGCTTCGGCGCCGGAGCCATGGGGGTCACGTTCACGTTCATGGTCATGTTCGCCATGTTCTTCCTCATGGCGCAATACCTGCAGTCGGTACGGGGCTATTCGCCGTTGATTTCGGGGGTGGCCATGCTGCCGTTCGCCGTCACCATGGTGGCTATCTCTCCCCGAGGTCCAAAGTTGGGGGCACGTTTTGGCAGTCGTCGGGTGGTGTCCACGGGCTTTGCCGTCATGCCTATTGCCTTGCTGGCCACTTCGTTCATCAGCCACCGTTCACCATACGCGTACATAGTGATGTGTTTGGTGCTGTTGGCTCTGGGTCCGGCGTTGTGTATTCCCACACTGTCGGGCGGCATCGTGCTCAGCTTGCCGTTGGACAAGGCAGGTGTGGGGTCTGCGGTGAACGACACCACCCGTGAAGTGGGCGGTGCGGTGGGCATCGCTGTGGTGGGATCCATTTTGTCGAGCCAGTACCGCAGTGGCATGGCGGGACCGTTGGCGTCTCTGCCATCAGGATCGGGTGCGGTGGCGAGCGTGGCCCGGCGTGGCGTGGGTGCACTGGGGGGACTGGTGCATGCGTCGCCCCCCAACCCGCAACTCACCTCGTTGTTGAACACGGCCAAGGATGAGTTTGTGGGCGGAATGCAACTGGGGTTCCGGGTGGGGGCCGTGGTGATGGTGGCTGTGGGGCTGGTGGTGGCTCGCTGGTATCCGTCGACGGAGTTGCGTCCCCAACGCGTCGGTCACTGAGACCATGCACGAAGATCCGCGGGTAGTCAGGTCCAGGCAAGTGGTGATCCAAGCGGCCAGGGAGTTGCTCTTGGAACTGGGTTTCGCTGGGGTCACCATCGAGGCCGTTGCGGCCCGCTCTGGCGTTGCCAAGACCACCATCTACCGCCATTGGGCGGATCGCAACGTGCTCATCATGGACGTGTTCCCGCCCGTTGAACGCAATGAGGAGGCGCCCGCCACCGATGATCTGCGCGCAGACATCATTGACAAGCTGCGAGGGTTGACTGAGGGGCTGGTGAGCGAGGAGTGGGGTGAGGTGATGCCCGCCCTCATCGAAGCGGCGGAGCGCGACCCGGAGTTCCGTACGCTGTCGAAGGCCTATATCAACACGAAACGCCGTCCCACCCGACGACGATTGGAGTTGGCGGTCCGGCGAGGGGAACTGCCGGCAGACACCGACATCGAGGTGCTCATGGCCGGTTTGGCCGGCCCGCTGTTCTACCGGCGTTACATCTCCCGGCAACCGTTGACGGACCGCCATTTGGTCGAGAAAGTCAC
>JANYHQ010000267.1 GCA_025358985.1 Acidimicrobiales bacterium | reverse complement strand
TCCATATGACTTTGGTGATTGGCGGCGAAAATCACTGGTCCGACCACACTTTCCAAACGATCTAATCCAGACACGGCCGGCGCCGCCAGCGCTTGGACTCCCGGGCGCATGACGGCTTCCACCAGTGCACGCCTCACTGTCCGGGACACCGGACTGCGGGACCACTCCGTGTCGTAGTTGATTCCCAGATCGGTTGAATCACTGTCACGTTCTACGGTGGACGGCCACGTAGGAGCAGTAATCGGAAAACCCTTGGATTGCGGGGGAATTCGTCCACCGCTACCACGGCGCACGGTGCGCACCAACGGACCCAGCCGGGCCAACCCATGGTCGGCGGGCGACTGGCCAACGGTGCGCCGGATTCGATCGGACAGTCCTACCAACACCTTCGTGGCCATGGTCAGGTCACGTCGGCCATGAAGATGGGCGGATTGTGCAAGTGGGTGATGGTGGGACTGCGACCAACAACATCGGAGGCAATCTCCAGTGCATCGCGAAGGGTGGATGCAGGACTGAAGCCGAGACGACGCACTGCACGTACATCTCCACCGACGATGATGACTTTACCCAAATGCTCTAGCGCATGTGCTCCCCAATACCACATATAGAACGGATGCACTCCGTGGTATGCGTAGCTGGTGCGGTAGAGGTGGCGATACCACTCGTCCTCGGCAAACTTCTGCTCGAACTCCTTCTCCATCCGCTCCGGGTCAGTGGTTTCGGAAAGTACCTGCTCAAAGAAATCGATGTAACTGGGATGATGCACCGGATGGAACTCCCATGGAGTGGGATGACTCATGATGAGCACTCCACCCATGCGGACCACAGGCTTGTTGCGGTAGAGGTTGAAAAAATAACCCAATCCGGTACACATCACCAGAATGGGATTCATGATCGAATTCACATTGTACGGACAGATGAACGGCAGGCCCATGGTGACGATGTCAGTTTGACCCTCCACCTTCACTATCTGTTGTTTGTAGACGTTCTCGGTGGTGATCTTGTGTACCGCCTCCACCTCACCAGCCTGCACGCTGGTCATTTTATGGGGCGCTTTGATGGAGTGGAAGATCTGGCGTTTGATCCGTGACGGGGTAGCTGAAAGGGCTTTGGACGATGCCAAATACGATGCCCGGTCACGGGCATTCCACTCCCATTCGCGTTTGGTGAGGAAGCCAAATGGGTCGGGAAACGCATCATTGTTGAGCGTTGTCTCAATTTGGAAGACCTTTGGACCGCTCTCCTGGATTACCTTGCCCATCCGCCAATTGGAGTGGTGTAACTCACTCTTGTGCTGATCCATGAACGACGTGGAGTGGCGCATGGTATGCACATTGTGGTGGTGCTTCAGCGATTGATAACTGGTGAGACCGGTGGCAGTGGACTTCCATCCGCCGTCCATGGCCACCAAGTTGATGTTCACATACACCAACAGGTCGCTGGTGGCCGCCCTGGTGTTCATGATGACGTTTTCACCCTGCGGAGTAGTGCCCAATTGGGTCATGCCATCGGGATCTTCGGCGTCGTGGTTGTAGAGCCGACCACTGGGGGCGAAGGCGTCGTATACCCGGTCGCCCACTGCGTGGCGCAACTCCGCCTCGGTCATGCGGCGGTGCAAGGCGAGCGCCGCTATGAGTTCCACATCGTCAACGCCGGCGGCGGCCGCCAGTTCCAATACTTCCTCGATCACCATCTGGCGGATGTCGGGGGCCTGCATGGGGGGCAGCGGGAGCGAGATGTCGTCGAAGGCAATGGTGAGCCGCATGCCGCTGAACATCAGCGACGCCAGAGGCTGGGAGTCGCCCACCGGGTTCATCAGCGCGTGGCGGATGGCGGCACGGGGGTCCTCCAATGGTGCCAGTGGCTCCGGTGCGTAGAGAACCCGGCTGCCCACGGGCAGTTTCTCCAATCGGTACCCCTCGCCATGCCAAAACAGGGTGGGCGGCGTTGACCGGTCCACCTCGAGGACAAACCCCGGTCGGGGTCCGCGCTTTGGTGTGCTCATCGAAACCGCTCCTTCTCCGTGCGCAGGTCGAAGACGACCTTGACTGCGCCTCTTCGTCCTGCTGCCGTCGCATGCGCAATGGCGTCGTTGTAGCGCTGTAGCGGGTATCGGGCGCTGACCAGCATTCCCAATTGCCGCCGTTCCACCAACTCAATGGCGGCGTCAAAGGTGCGCCTCCCGGCCAGCATTGGTTCCACCCCGTAGGCATAGGCGCCTACCAACGACACCTCGCGATGCCATAAGGGGGTGAGATCCACCTTGGTGATGCCTGCCATACCCACCAGCACGATGCGACCGCCCGGACGCACGATACGCAGCGCATCGGTGAGTGAAGCCGGAGTGCCTACGCAGTCGAACACCACATGGGCCCCGCCCGTAAGGCGTTCCAGATCGCCATCGCCGATGGCCAGGCTGGCTGTGGTGCGCCGCACGGCCCGAGCGATTTCGTCGGGTTGCACCACCTGGGTGGCACCCAATCGGCGGGCAGCGCTCTGCTGCTCGGGATGCTTGGCGGCGGCGATCAGGTGTTCGGGACGGTTCCAGGTACTCAGAGCGCTTATTGTAAGCAGACCTAGGGTACCGCTGCCGATGACCGCCACCGCGGCACCGTCGAGCGTGCCGGGCGACAGTGCTGCGTGAATGGCACAGGCGGCCGGTTCCACCATCACTGCATCTTCGTCGCTGAGTGCATCAGGTACCCGATGAATCTGGGACGGGTGGGCCACCATGGACGTGGACCACGCCCCACCGGTGTCAGCACAAAAGCCGGACTGTAGTCCCGGTTTCAAACAGCCGAAAGCAATGCGCTCACACCGCCCCAA
>JANYHQ010000669.1 GCA_025358985.1 Acidimicrobiales bacterium | reverse complement strand
TGTTCCATGATGAACTCCGTGAACCCGGCGTCGGCGGCTTCCACTGCTTCATCGGCCAGGCGGGCCACCACATCACCAGACGGCGTGGGGGCATGAGGGAATTGGGCAAAGGAGCGATGGAACACCTGTAGGGGCGCTAAGCCATCGGGCCGGTCGGCATTGAGGCGGCCCACGATGGCCGAAGCGGCCGACACACCGAGCCCCGCCGGGTTCCATGCATCGAAGTGCAATCGTGTGCGCTCCAACCCAGCCGCTGACCACATGCCCGACAGCAGCAGCGGCCGCTTTTTTTGCACCGGCTTGGGTCTCACCAGGGATGGCGGGATTTGGAAGAAGGGTCCGTCGTGTTGCACTGGGTCCGGACCCCAACAGGCCAGCAATGCTTGTACGAAGTCGTCCATCCGGGCCCCGCGTGTGGTGATGTCGGTGCCCGATGCCTCGTGCTCTTCTTCGTTCCATCCCACGCCGAGTCCCACCACCAGTCGGCCGTCCGAGAGGAGGTCAATGGTGGACAGCCGTTGGGCCAGCGACACCGGCCAATGATTGCCAGCAACGAGGATGGACGTACCGAGGCGCATCCCGGTGGTCCACGTGGCTGCGGCCGTGAGTAGTTCGGTGGGTGACAGCACACACTGGTATTGCTTGGGGATGGGAGCACCGGTGCGACCGGCATAGCCCCGCTTTGGCTCCAGCGGCCATAGGAAATGATCCTGGACCCACAGGCTGGAATAGCCAAGATCCTCAGCGCGCCTACAAAACTCTCGTACCGCGTCCACGGTCACGTGCTCACCCAATTGAGGCAGACACAACCCCACACCGATCTTGCTCATCACATCTCCTCTGCCGTTGGTAGCAACTTCAACGCGTGACGGAGGCCCCTGTCACCAGAGCCCTCATACGGGGCAAGGGTAAGGGCGGTGAGTCCCGCCCTAGCAGCGCCCGCGTCTTTCTCCACGGAGTCACCCACCATAAGGGTTTCCTTGGGCAAAGACCCCAGCCCTTGGCATCCACGTTCAAACAATAGGGGGTCGGGCTTCTCCGTACCGTGCTCGTATGAGAGAACCCAAACGGATACAAAACGCTCTACCCCGAAGTGCCGGAATACAGGGCGCACGTCCCAGCCGATGTCACTCACCACGCCGACTGGGATGCCGCAGGTACCGAGCGTTTCGAGTACTTCGATCGTCTCCGCGAATGGATGCCACCCGAGAGGGTCGGGCTGATCGTCGTAGATCATCTGGGCGGCGTTCGGGTGAAACGCGTTGAATGGGCTCAAGAGGTCTACCCAGCAACGACGATGAGCAACGGCCGAGTCTCGACTGTAGGGAGTAGGCCGGGCGAGCACTGAAGCGAAGCGGCGGAGCGCAGCCCCAATGTTACGGCCGAGCTATCGCGACACTTGGCCAACTCCGCTGGCGTGGCACTTTTTCTCTTGACCTCAAGCCACACAGAGTTCAGCGTTGTGGCGTCCAACTCTCCATCAGCGCCGCCAAGAAGCGTGTGGAGACGCTCAGCACCGTCACGCCAAAAAGGGGTGTCACTGAAATCGAACAACACTGCTTTCAACAACGCCATCTTCTCCGATCGAGGGGCTCAGAGCTGAAACTAGCGTGGCGTCCCCGTTGGAGTGGTGGCGGCAAATGTAGGCGTGGGATCGGACGGGCTCCCAGTAGTATTCGAGTATGACGCAGAGCAAGCATCGCCTCAGGGTCACGGCCGATCCCGAGCTGTTTCAAGCTGGCCAACGCGAGGTAAGGACCGACCAGGCGGACTCGATCGGCGCCTAGGTGAGCACTGCGGTAGAAGACAAGATCCATCGGGATCGCAAACTAGGGCTGCTCAGGGCAGCGCTTGCCGGCCATGCGCGTGAGTTTGGACAGATCACTGAGGCGGAGATTGCAGCCCAACAGCGGGCGGACCGTGCCCAAGCCGGGTCGTTCGCGGCGGACGCAACCGAAGGTCAAGGTCGGCGTGACCCTCGTGCTTGATGCAGGGGCGCTTGTTGCTCTCGAGCGAAACGAACGACCGAGGTGGACGCGTCTGAAGGCGGCCAAGTCGTACGCGAGCTGCCGATCACTCACGCCGGTGTCGTGGGCCGGTGTGGCGGGGTGGTTCGGGTGATCTTGAACACCTCGTCGCTGCTTCGAGACGACACGTCGAACTGATAAGGCCATGCCACGACGTGAAGTGCATCTTTATCTTGATGACAAGCTCGTTGAGCAACTTGACCGTCTGGCGACAGCACTCGGTACCCGCCGCTCCGACCTCCTGCGGCGCGGTGCGCAGGCTGTCATCATTGCGGAATCTGATCGCTCCAGTGATGCCGAGCTGATCGCTGGGTATAGGAGTCGACCGCCGGACGCTGCGCTCGTCCGATCAGCCAGTCGACTTGCCGCACGAACATTGCCTGCATGGTGACTCGCAAAGGGGACCTTTGCGAGGGTCAAATGTGGGGAATTCGCATCTGCATTCTGCGCTCGTCGGGTGCACCTGGATTTTTGCCCTTAGCAACGAAGCCGGTGCGTTCGTAGAGCGCAATTGCGTGCTGGTTGGTGGACTTCACGGCGAGTGAAACCGAATCTGCGCCGCAATCTGCAGCCCAGCCCAGAACTGCATCGATGAGTGCGTCGCCAACGCCACGCCCTCGGGCTTGCGGCGATATCCACATAGATATGAGCTCGACGCTGAGGAATTCATAAAGATGAGTTGCACTAACCTGCCCGACTCCAGAGCAATCGAGAACTGCGACGACGTTGAACGAAACGTCCATGAGTCTTTAACGCCAACGGTCTTCGCTGTCGCCTACCCCTTGCCAGTCGGCCAGGGACGACCCAAATGCATACGGAGCTTCGCTGAGCGCGTCGAGCCGTATGCTCCTCCAGAGCGGCTATTCGTCCGATGTCAAGCGACTCAGTTCTATATCTGCAATGTTGCCGCGCATTGGAACAACGTACCTACCAATTTGAGAACGACCAGAGAGATTGGTTGACGGGTTGACTAGGTTGACGGGTTGACGTAATGTGGATGCATGGCAGTGAGAAGCAAATCCAACAGCGTGAACCCAAAGTCAG
>JANYHQ010000535.1 GCA_025358985.1 Acidimicrobiales bacterium | reverse complement strand
GGGAGGCCGGGCGAGCACCAAAGCGGAGCGGCGGAGCACAGCCCCTGTTACGGCAGTATCGAGTTGCCCCGTTCTGACTAGAGCTTCTACGGTGCCGACCGTGGCTGTACTTGGTTCCCGTGTCGATCCCCGGAGCGCAACGTACAAGGCCAATCGGGAAGCGATGCGGCTACTCCTCGACGAGGTGCTGGCCGCCCAGCAGCAGGCCATCGTGGCCGGCGGTCCGCGTTACATCGATCGCCATCGCCAGCGCGGCAAGCTGCTGGTACGCGAACGTATCGAATTGCTCATCGATGCCGATACGCCGCTGCTGGAACTGTCTGCTTTGGCCGCTTGGGGCACGGGGGATCCCTACGGCGCGGGGGTGGTCAACGCCATCGGCATCGTCAACGGGGTGGAGTGCTTCATCTCCGGGACCGACATGACAGTGCGCGGCGGCGCCTCCAATCCGTCCACTGTCAACAAGTCATTGCGCGGAATGGAGATTGCCAAACTCAACCGGTTGCCGTACATCACGCTCACCGAGTCCGCCGGAGCCGACCTTCCCCGCCAAGCCGATATCTTCGTCCCCGGCGGAGCGTCGTTCAAGCACCTCACGCAGTTGTCCAACGCCGGCATCCCCACCATTTCGTTGGTGTTCGGGCCCTCCACGGCCGGCGGCGCGTACACGCCCGGCATGAGCGACTACGTGGTGATGGTGAAGGACCGGGCCCAGGTGTTTCTCGGTGGTCCGCCCTTGGTGAAGATGGCCATTGATGAGGACGCCGATGAGGAGTCTCTCGGTGGCGCCGACATGCATTCTCGGATCAGCGGCCTGTCGGACTATTTGGCTATGGACGAAATGGATGCGCTGCGCATCGGTCGAGACATCGTGGGACACCTGAACTGGCGCAAGTTGGGGCCGGGCCGATCGCTACCCGATGATATGCCCACTTATGATCCCCAGGAACTGTTGGGCGTGGCTTCGGCCGATGTACGCATTCCCTTCGACGTGCGCGAGATACTCGCCCGTATTCTCGATGGCAGCCGATTTGAGGAGTTCAAGCCAACGTACGGCACCCAGTTGGTATGCGGCTGGGGTTCCATTTGCGGCTTTCCAATAGGCGTTCTGGCCAATAACGGCATCCTGTTCAGCGAAGAGGCACAGAAGGGTGCCCAGTTCATTCAGTTGTGCAACCGCCTCCATGTACCGCTGCTGTTCGTACAGAACATCACCGGGTTCATGGTGGGTACCCGCTACGAGCAGGGCGGCATCATCAAAGACGGTGCCAAGCTCATCAATGCGGTGTCCAACTCCACCGTCCCGCATCTCACCCTCATGGTGGGCGCATCGTATGGAGCGGGGAACTACGGAATGTCCGGCCGCGCCTATGACCCACGGTTTGTGTTCACATGGCCCAATCACCGTATTGCGGTCATGGGTCCCAAGCAGTTGGCTGGCGTGATGTCCATCATCCAACGCAACGCCGCCAAAGCGCAGGGCCGCGACTACGACGAAGCGGCCGACGCCGACATGAGGGCCACTATCGAAGCGCAGATCGAAACCGAATCCACCGCCCTGTATGCCACCGGTCGGCTCTGGGACGACGGCATCATCGATCCACGAGATTCGCGGACGGTGCTCGGCATTGCGCTGTCGGTTGTGCATTCCAACGAGGTGCGGGGGGCGTCATCATTTGGCGTCTTCCGTATGTAGAAGAAGGTACGCGTGCCTACTGTTTCGGTGTTGTTGGTGGCCAATCGGGGAGAAATTGCTCGGCGTATCTTTCGAACGGCGCGTCTCATGGGTATCCGTACCGTGGCTGTGTACTCCGAGCCCGACCGTGATGCCCCATTCGTGCGCGAAGCGGACATGGCGGTGGCGTTGGGTGGCTCGTCGGCCACCGATTCGTACTTGCGTATAGATGCCATCATTGCTGCGGCACGGCGGAGCGGGGCTGACGCAGTTCACCCAGGGTACGGATTCCTCTCCGAGAACGCCACGTTCGCTCGAGCCTGTAGTGACGCCTCGTTGGTATTTGTGGGGCCTACGGCGGCCAACATCGATGCCATGGGGGCCAAGATCGAGGCCAAACGGTTGGCCTCGGCGGCGGGCGTGCCGACATTGCCATCGGCAGTACTCCTGGGCGACGATCCATCGCTCTGGTCGGCGGCCGCCGCGGATGTGGGCTATCCCGTGCTGGTGAAAGCATCGGCCGGTGGCGGCGGTAAAGGGATGCGGATTGTGGAGTCAGCGGCCGCGTTGGCTGACGCGGTGGTGGGTGCTCGACGCGAGGCAACGTCGTCCTTTGGCGATGGCACGGTGTTCATCGAACGGTATCTGGGTCGGTCGCGCCATATCGAGATCCAGGTGTTCGCCGACTCTCATGGCAATGCCGTGCACCTCAACGAGCGGGAATGTTCCATTCAGAGGCGCCATCAGAAGATCGTGGAAGAAGGGCCATCCACGGCGGTATCGGCTGAACTGCGGGCTCGTATGGGTACGGCGTCGGTGGAGTTGGTGAAGTCCATTGGCTACCTCGGCGCAGGCACCGTGGAATACCTGCTCGACGACACCACCGGTGAGTTCTTCTTCTTGGAGATGAACACGCGTCTGCAGGTTGAGCATCCCGTCACCG
>JANYHQ010000513.1 GCA_025358985.1 Acidimicrobiales bacterium | reverse complement strand
TATCGCCGTCTGATGCGTCTTTCCGCAAGTTGGATGACGTGAGCGGGGGGATGCAGCGTCTACTTGATGAGTTGGACGGTCGATGACCGATAGTCGTCCGGAACTCAGCGCGCTGAGTATCTACGCGTTGGTGTTGCCGGTGGCTTGCTCTTCGCTCATCGTCACCATGAAAGCCGCAGACCTCATCGGGCGTTCCTCGTTCGTTGCTGCGGTGCTGGCATCAGTGACCCTGGCTGGGGGGGTGGCTGCGGTTGCTTTTCGTCGTTCCGACTGCAACGAGTTGCATCCGCTTCGTCTCTCCTCGGCCGACTTGTTGGTGCTGGTGGCAGTTGCGGGGGCACTCGTTGGGGTGTGGTCTCGGGGATTGCAGCGGACCCTCGGTAGCCCCGTGGTCTACGGGGTGGACCCGGCCCGCCATGTGAGCATGACGGCCTGGATCGTTGAGCATCAGCGACTGGTGCAGGGGGTTGAGCCGCAACTGGGTGGCTTGTCCAACTATCCCCCCGGCGGACATGTGCTGGCCGCGATGTTGAGCTGGTCCACCGGAACTACACCACTCGCTGCTACTTGGATTGTGGTGGTGGCTTCGATTGCCATGGCTATGTTGCTGGTGGCAGCCTTGGCGGGCGAGGTGACCCCCGAGTGCAATGCCCTGCCTGGCCTAGTGGCGGGGTGTCTTTACTTGGTGGCTTGGCGATTCACCATTGGTATGGCTACCTATGAATTCTTCTTTTCACAGGCAGTAGGAATTGCGTTGTCCTTAGGTGGAGTGTTGGTGGTGGTGGTGGGTCTGAATACCAGGGTTTCGTGGTGGCGATGGGCTCCGGCTGCGGCGGTCACTGCCATCGCATCTTTTGTTACGTATCCACAGCAGGCGTTGGTGGTTCCAGCGGCGTTCGCAGTAGGCCTGTGGTGCTGGTGGCGTCGGGACAGGGTTGGTTTCAGCATCCGGGCCATCGGTGTGGCACTGGGTGCGTTGTCACTGTCGTCAGTTGCAGGAGTGGTGATCTTGCGTCGCTCCGGGTATCTCAGCAGCGGGGCGTTTTTTGGTGTGGGGGAAGGTGCGGTGACCACATTGAGCGTCGGACGAGTTGGTGGATGGGTGCCCGTTGTGTTGGTGGCATGGGGGATGCTCTCCTGTGTCCGTTTGACCATGCAGCGGGTGCCTGTGGCATCTGTGGTGCTGGTGTCGTTGGCGGTGCCGGTGGGACTGGCTTCGGGGTTGTGGCTGCTTCAGCATGGTGTGTTGTTTCGTGCGCCGGTCACTCAGTACCGCATAGCAAAGAACGTGTTCACGGCTGTGCCACTGGCCGCTGTAGTTGCGGGCGTCGGGGTGGGATCGATACTGCGCCCTGCGATGTTGAGGTCGAGGGTCGTGGCACTCGGGGCGGCCTTTGTGATGGTGATCGTGCCGTGGCAACCGCGGATGATGGGCACTACCCGTCAGCCCATTGTGTCTGCAGACGGGTACGCCTTGGCCCGGTGGGCGGCCACTTGGTACAACACCACGGACATCGGATTGGCGGGCCCTGAGCTGGAGCCGTTTACGTTGTGGATCGCTGGTCTACGGCGTCCATTGGATAGCGATGCAGTGATGGAGGAATTGGTACCTCGGGCCACGCGCTGGGCGGACTGGCCGACAGGCGATACAAAGGAGCACTACCTGCTCGTATCTGGCAATCGGTTAGTAGCGCGATATGCCCATCGGCCCGGTGTGAAGCTGGTACGAAGACAGGGCAGCGCGGCGTTGTTCAAGCGAGTCTGAAAGCGTTACTGCCTTCGGAGTCTCCTCTGGAGCTTTGTCGATGCCCGGCGGGCATTTAGGAAGGCATTGCCGTGCAGGGAGGGGCCGATACGGTGAGTTTCCGTAGCGACCCAAGGAGCGCCTTCCGACGGGCAAGCAATCCGGCTGCGATGGCCCAGCACCCAGTCACAAGCCGCCCAGGTTTCTTTATCGGCACGCTGCCACAAGAGTTAGCGTGACGCGCTCTGATGACCTCCACCTGGCGTGACGCCGACGGCGGGTCATTACCCCAGGCGGTGAGGATGTTGGCCCACTCAGCCACGCCTAGGTCAATGGCATCGTCACCTCAGCCCGGGCACCTCGGGCAGTGATGTGGTGGTGGCGGCTAGGAGCCCACCATCGCGGCTTCGAATGGGACCCCTCCGAAAACGTCGTTGATGGACCTATAGAGCACGGCGTGGCATGTTCGAGCAGCCACCATTTAGGAGCTTCGTCTACTCCCAAATTCATTATTAAACGGTCAGTCGGCGTGCGAGGGTTGCTCGGCACCAAGGCTGAGGGCGTTGAACCGTAGTTCAGGAACCTCAAATCCCGGTGTCTCTGATTGTCTTGCGGCAGGGAGTCGGTTTGACTGGCGCCACCCACTCGAACATACTGAGTTTTCGTTCAGTTTTTTGGGGGATGGCAATGGCGGCAACTCGGTTCGTGTACTTGGCGCAGCGCGCAAGGCGAGTCAGGGAGAGAGGGCTGTTCGAGCAGAAGGTCCTTTTGGTGGCCTTGATACTCATGGCGGCGGGTGTTGTCGGCGTTCTACACGTGCCGCCGGCCAGAGCGGTGGGCGCCGGGTATACGGCCCTGTCGCCGGCTCGCTTGTTGGACACACGCCCTGGTGGTGCCACCGTTGATGACGCGGGCGCCGATCCGGATCG
>JANYHQ010000512.1 GCA_025358985.1 Acidimicrobiales bacterium | reverse complement strand
CACCAGTGTTACGAGACGCCGACCGAGGTCTTGCTGGCGGGCCTCTCGAATTCGGGATACGCCAACACACCCATCTCTGGGATGTCCAGACCGATCATTTCGTCGGCCTCGTCGGAGCGGATGCCACCCTTGGTGAGCTTGTTCTGCAAGCTGAAGAAGGCGTAGACGATGCCGAAAATCACCGTACACAGCACAACCATGCCGATGACCTGGGCGCCGAGCTGACCGAACTTGCCCTTGACTACGCCCTCGATGCCATGGTCGATGGTGTATTGACGGGTGAGCACATTCCAGCCTTTGCCGTACTTGCCATCGGCAAAGATGCCCACGCACAGCACACCAAACAGACCGCCGACGCCGTGGACGCTGATCGCGCCAACCGGATCATCGATGCCGCGGGCCTCGAAGAAGCCGATGGCCTTCACCACGATGATGGCGGCCAACGAACCGATGATGGCCGAAGAAAGCGGCGACACGAATGCGCACGGGGCAGTGATGGCCACCAACCCGGCCAGCATGCCGTTGACCATCATGCCGGGATCGGGTTTCTTGGCCCCGGTGAACATCACCAGGAACATTGCGGCGGTAGCTCCGAAGGCTGCGGCAATGGCGGTGTTGGCGGCAACGGTAGCGAACTGGATGTCCGTTGCGGCGAACGTGGAAGCGGCATTGAATCCGAACCAGCCAAACAACAGGATGAACGTGCCGAGCATGGCCATGGGGATGTGATGCCCCGCTATGGTCCGAGCTTTGCCGTCTGGTCCGTATTTGCCCATCCTGGGTCCGAGCACGATGGCCCCCGCTAGCGCCGCCACTCCACCTACCGCGTGGACCACCCCCGAACCGGCAAAGTCCACATAGCCGTGGCCCAGTTTGAGTGAATCACCTAGTTGGCTGAGCCATCCGCCGCCCCATGTCCAGGCCGCGAAGATGGGGTAATAGATAGCCCCGCAGAACAGGCCCCACACCACAAAACTATTCCATTTCCAACGTTCTGCCATGGCCCCCGTTGGGATGGTGGCGGTGGTATCCATGAACGCCACCATGTAGAAGAAGAAGGCCAGCGCTGCGGGTGCGTAGCCCTTGCCCATCATCATCAATGGGCCCTTGTGGAGGAAGATCCAGTTTCCGGAGCCGATGAGCGCGCCTCCCACCGGCTTGTCCAAGCCAAAGCTGGCGTAGCTGAAGCTACCGAAGGCCAGGGGGAATCCGATGAAGAAAAATCCGACCAAGCCGAGGCCGAAGATGGCGAAGTTGGTTGATACCACGTGAGCGGCGTGTCGGGCCTGGCAGAAGCCGGTTTCCACCAAGGCAAACCCGGCCTGCATGAACACCACAAGCACGGCACCGAGCACTACCCAGAGCATGTTGAGGGCAATGTTGGTGGCCCCCAAATCAGCCTTGGTGGCGGGCTCGGTTTGAGCGAATGCAGCGGTGGCGGTGATCATCGACGCCATGGTGATGCCGCCGCTGATCATGACAAGTTTCAAGAGACGGGAGCGCAAAGGACTCTCCTCAGTAGGTGTGGTGGGTGGAGTACCCGAACCTATGGGCGGGCCGTTTCGGTACCGCTTCCCGAGTGTTTCCGGATGGTTCCAACCCTGTTCGTATTCCAAGGAAGTCGACGGGTTGCACCCCGCGCTTCTACGCCGTTGATGAGGGCTCGTCGGATGTCTGCTTTGGTGTCTTCATCGAGTTTTCGGCCGAGACGGTCAGTGAGATCAAATCGGTCCAATGCCATTTCATCCTCGGTGGTGACCCGTGCGGCATGCACGTTGGCGCCGCCCGCCGCACAGGCAACCGCCAATGCGTGCAGCAGACCGCGCCGGTCCGTGGCTCGGACCTCGGCGATGGTGTGCCACGGGGAAGCGGCGTCATCGAAACTGATCGATGCATCCGACACCGGTGGCGCCACCAGCTCATGCAAGGTTGCTTCCGTAAGCGCGCTTTGTAGAGAGGCGGGGTCCGGGGTGGGGAGATCTGGGTCGGCGGTGACTCGGAATGCCTGAAGCGCCCCCCCGTCGCCCCAGGTGGCGATGACGGCGTAGAAGCGCGGGGTGCAACCCGTCGACTTCCTTGGAATACGAACAGGGTTGGA
>JANYHQ010000481.1 GCA_025358985.1 Acidimicrobiales bacterium | reverse complement strand
GGAACGAACGTAGCGGCGACCTCAGCCACTATCAACGGCACCGCTAACGCTTCATCCTCGTCGATCACGGTGGCGATCAGTTTCATCTACGGCACCGACGCCAGCCTCGCAGTGGGCACGACGAGCACTGCTGGTAGTCCGGCCTCGGCGACCGGCACTAGTGCCATTAGCTCGTCGGCGTCATTAACAGGCCTGACCCCGTCAACCACTTACTACTTCATGATCGTCGCGACCTACACCGACAGTGGTTCTGGTGCGACCGTTGCGTACCCCGGAACAATCAGCACCTTCACAACGCCCTCGACCGCGACAACGACGACTGTGCCGTCTGTGACAACGACAACTGTGCCGTCTGTGACGACGACCTTGGCTCCAGCTCCAAGTCCTGTCCCAACGGCAGGAGCGGCCTCCTCTGCGGCGGCGACCGAACAAGGCGCCTCAACCACGGCCCCATCCGGTACCGCTGCCGACCAAACGGGCATCGCCTCCGCAGTGACGACGTCAGCGCCCGCATCCACCTCCGACACACCGACAACCATTGCGACTTTACCGGGTGGATCGTCTGCACCTCCTCAAACCGTCGGTCTACCGACCACGATCGGCCACCTGCCCCCCCTACGCCATCGCCGTCATCCGGCATAGCGATGGCACACTGGTCGAATCAGTCCAGGTCGACAGTACGGGCACCGCCACTGTCGTCGGTCTCCCACCAGGTGAGTACTCCATCGAGACCACCGACAGCAGCGGGCGTACGGTGAAGCAGTCCTTTGCAGTCCTCGGCTCGGTGGTAGTCGCTGACCAGCTCGCTCTCACTGGCACAGACACGACCCGCCTCACGCTCATCGGCGCCACGTTCATCGGTTTGGGAATTGTTCTTGTTCGCCGCCGTCCGCGTCAGCCTCGCAGCCAGTATCGGGGTTGACGGACCGGCTGCTGAGCCCGCCGCCGTTACATCAGCGGTGCTAGATCGACCCTGTGTGACCGCCTTCGCCAGGACGCAGCGCCCCACGCTGATTCTGTGTTCGGACGCAAAGTCGGTTGGCGCGCTCCCCGGGCACGCGGTCCGTGTGTGGGTCGACGGCGGGCTCGCAACGCCCCAGGGATGGTATCGCCCGCAAGGCAGCGTGCGTTTCGGGTGGAAAGGACCTGTGAATATACCCCCTAGGGAATATTCGCCATCCGTTCCACGAAGTCTCGACACATTGCTCCACCAGTACGTCACAGGCTTGGCGCGCTTATCCGTTGGAAGCAACCGAAACTGGTGTCCGGGTCTGCGCCCTAGACCCACTCGAACTCATGAACGAGCCCGCGTTCGAAGAACTCGCGGCAGAAGTTTTCGCCAAGCTGCACGGCGCAATTGAAGCCGTTGCCACCGTTGCCCGATAGCGAACTACGTGTCCCGGTCACTCTTCCTTGATACCATGGGGGGTATGTGCAAAAAAGTGCAATGTACTCTTTGTAGTCGCCCCACCTGGGTAGGTTGCGGCGCTCATGTGGAACAGGTGCTGGGCGATGTGTCACTCGACCAACGCTGCCACTGCCGGTCTGAACCAGCTGTGCCAGCGGTAAAGCGACCATTGTTGCAACGCCTCCTCGGGCGCTCAGCTGGCCGTTGACATGAGCGGCAGGGAGCAACTCCTGCTCGCCTAGGGAGTCCGTCCTGTGGCATGGCGAAGGCTAAGGGCGCAACGTTGGAAACCTTGCTGTGCAGGGTTTAGCGGTGCCGAGCATCGATCCCCTTTGGGATCAAGCAAGCTTGAGGAACATCTTCTTCACGTCGTCCAGAGCGTAGCCTTCGGCGGCGGCGCGGTCGGGGTCGGACAGGCACCAAGTGAGGCCAGCGGCGACGAGGAGGAAGCCGGCTTGGTCGAGTGCCTTTGTGACTGCCGATAGTTGGGTGATGATGTCGCGGCAGTCCCGTCCTTCGGCCAGCATCTGTTGCACACCGCGCACCTGTCCCTCCGCGCGGCGAAGACGCTTGGTGAGATCGACAATGGTTTCATCGGTGAGTTCCACAGAACGGTTACTCCAGTGATTAACGGAAACGGCCTTTCATTATACCCCTAGAGGTATGTCGAGCGGGGTGTCAGCAAGGTCATTGCTCGAGAACGTCGGCTGGGGAGCGGACCTCTTCGAGTCGAACATTGGAGAGGCTGGAGTCGAACGATCCGAGCTGAGCCATGGTCAGGTTTCGACCGTGAGTCAAGTCCGGTCGTGTCAAGTCTCGTCTGTCAACTCGCCGTTCTCGTTCACTGCGTACCGCTGGGCGCAGGCGAGTTCAGGGGCTCATTCGATCTGCCCGGCGCCGAGGCGGTTTGCACCGGTGACGGATTAGACGTGATGTCAGTGCTCGATGCCGTCGAACGGCTCGTGGACAGCTCACTTGTTGCACCCTTGGAAAGCAAAGGCGTGGGACGGTTCTCAGTACTGGAGACCGTCCGCCCGTTCGGAGCCCGTCAGCTAGCTGAATGCGGTGTTCTCGAGACGTGGCAGGAGCGCCACGCCCAACACTTTGTTGGTCTCGTCGACCGGGTGGGTCCGGCGTGTGAAACCCAACATCAGTTTGGCGCAGTCGAGGCGGTGAGCCTTGAGTACGGAAACATTCGAGCAGCGCTCACATGGCTCTTCGAACGTGAAGAGGCCGACCGCCTCGGGCCGATGGTGTTGACCCTCGGACCGTTCTGGGACGTGTCAGGGGCCCGTGACGACGCCGCCTTTTGGTGCACACGAGCGCTTGGGTCGATCGCCGATGAGCCCAGTGTGCTGCGGGCGCGTTTGCTGGCACTTCGGGCCGAGAGCCGTTTCCAGATAGGCGAGTTTCATGGTGGCTACGAGGATGCTGATCTTGCCTGGAAAATGGGTCTGGCAGTTGGGGACGCGTGGGCCGCCGGAAGGGGAAGCGCCGCACACACCACCATCTTCGGCACGATCGATCTCGGCGCTTGGCGCGCACACAGTGGGCCGAGAGTGATCGCCTGCACCGTGACGCGGGCGACGGCTTTTCCCTGGCCCGACTACAGACCTGGCGCGG
>JANYHQ010000468.1 GCA_025358985.1 Acidimicrobiales bacterium | reverse complement strand
ATTCTCCGTGCCACCCAGGCCGGGCTGGGTGGCTACTGGAACGAAGTAGAGAGAGTTGTCGTCTACAAAATTAGTGGCGCCTCGCAAGTGGCTGGCGATGGTGTGGTTCCGGGTTACAACACCCCAAAGCCTCATACCGGTACATGCGCGGGAGGCACACCGATCAATGACCAGTGCAACGTGTATGACAAAAACACGGTCTTCCAACGGTTGGCACCCGCCACCGCAGGCGTGAACCTCCTGAAGAATCTTGACGCGTTCGAAAACGCCGACGGAAGCGACAACATCACGCAGCTCAAGGACACGTTCGCCAAGAACGGACTCACGGGTGCCGCCCCCGATTGTGGCACTGGGTTGTCTAACTATTTCTGCCCAGTGAAGGTTGGGTCCCGCTCACGCAACGTGCGGTTCCCGTCATATGTCGGAGTGTATGTGGAGCTACGGCATTCGTATCTCACTGGGCTGTTCGGGGCGGGTCGCCAGGTGAATCAGTGGTCGTTGTTTGCACTCGAGCCGCATCCAGACGACAACTCACCGGGCAGTGTCGGCGTTCCCGCTGATCCAAGCGTTCCGCCTCCCTACGATCTCGTGACGACCATCACCGATGGCGTCACCCAGATCATGCCCGGTGACCCCATCACGTACCAGATCACCGTTTCCAACGTCGGCGAGAACAAAGTGGAGGGTGCCGAGTTCGAAGACTTCGCCCCGCCCGGCTTGATCGTCGGCAGTTGGACCTGTGCGGCATCGGCCGGTTCAACGTGTTACGCCGCAAGTGGCACTGGCAAACTCCTGGGAGACATAACAATCCCCAAGGGCGGCAATGTCCGCTTCACGGTTCAGGGGGCGGCGAAGCCGAACTATTACGTGCCGGCTGGCAACCCCAAGCTCATCTACAAGGCGGAAGTGAGAATGCCTGCAGGGCTCGCGGCCCTCGAAGCGACCCCTGCGAACAATGCCGCCACGGATACCAACGACGTCCTACAGCCCAACCTGAAGATCACCAAAGAAGACGTTCCACCGTCTGCAGGGGTAATCCCCGGCCAGCACGTGAAATACAACATTGTCGCCACGAACACCGGGCCGGACGGAACCATAAACGGCGCAGTCATCACCGATCCGGTACCCGCCAAGTTGACCAGCGTCACGTTCACATGCACCAGTGTCGGGGGCACGTGCGTGTCCACCACCATGAACGCTGCGCAACTCATCACCTCTGTGGTGAACCTGCCCGCCAACGCCACCGCCACGTTGACCGTGGAAGGCGACCTGTCGCCAACCGCCACCGGCAATCTCGTCAACACCGCCACCATCACGGCTCCGCCTGTACTCACCGAGCCCAACCCTCCTGGCCTCACCGACAACAGCGCCACCGATGACGACATCATCGCCAAGCCCAATTTGATGATGACCAAGGATCTCGTTGGAGGCGTGGCCCCCGCTGGTGGCGAGGTGGTCTATACGGTGACACCGAAGAACATCGGAGGTGTCACCATCACCGGCGCCGTCGTGACCGACGACGTTGCTGCCATTCTCTCTGGAGTCACATGGACGTGTGTTCCTGGCAGCGGTACTGCCGTGTGCCCCGTCGGTAGCGGCACTGGCGACCTACTTCAGACCGTGAACCTTCCCGTATCGAGCAGCCTCGTGTACACCATCCGGGGGCGCCTGCCGGTGTCGGCCAGTGGTCCATTGCTGAACAGCGCCAACGTGTCTGTGCCCGCTCCTTTCGTGGACGACAACCCGGCGGACAACACTGACAGCGCAGATGCCACCATCTCACCACTCGACCTCACCGTGACCAAGACCAACTCGCCGGCCGGAAACGTGGGTCGCGGCCAAACCATCACCTACACAGTCCTCGCCATCAACAACGGTCCCGGTGATGCCGACGGAACCAGAGTCGTCGACAACGTCCCCACCAACTTCACCGTCACCGGATGGACCTGTACCTTGGTCGGTCCTACCGCGGCGTGTCCGAGTGCCACTGGCACCGGCGCCATCAACGACACCGTCAACTTGAAAAATGGCCAGCAGGCCAAGTACGTGGTGACCGGCACGGTGTCCAATGCTCCCGATGCAACGTTGAAAGTGGTGAACACGGCAACTGTCAGTCTCCCTGGAGCCAATCTCACCGGTGCCACGAAGTCGGTCTCGGTCACCAACAACATCGTGTACCCGGATCTTCAAATCCTCAAGACGGTGAATGACTCAACCGCCGCCCGCGGCCAGATAATCACCTACACCCTGGTGGCGCGCAACAACGGCCCCACCGACGTCGTCGGCGCCAAGGTGAACGATCTCATGCCCGTCCAGATTTCCTCGTTCAACTGGACATGTTCGGCACCGGCCGGTGACGCATGCCCCGCATCGGGTTCGGGAAGTATTGCCAACGCTCTTGTGGACATTAATGCCAATACCCAGGTGACGTTCACCGTCAACGCCACGGTCTCGGCCGCTGCGCTGAGCGGCGTGTTCACCAACACTGCCACGATCACCGCTCCGGTCGGGATCGTGGAAACGAACGTAGTGAACAACACCTCGTCGATAACGGTTGACGTACAGGACCCGGACCTGGTGGTGACCAAGGCCGTCAGCCCCACCAGCAATGTCGGACCGGGCACGGTGCTTACATACACCATCGTCGCCAGCAATAACGGCCCGGCGGCAGTCACGAATGCCAAGATCACCGACAGCGTACCGGCCGCTGTCACCAACATCAGCTGGACCTGTACTCCCGGCGGATCACCTGCGGGCACGTGTGTGGCGCCCACCAGCGGCTCGGGCAGCAACGCCGTCGTCGCTTACGCCAACCTTCCGGCGGGCGGCTCCGTCACCATCACCATCACCGGCACCGTGGCCGCCAATGCCACCGGCACCATCAGCAACGTCGCCTCCGTGGCGCCGCCAACTGGTGTAACGGATCGCGATACCACCAACAACACCACACCCCCCGTCACCACCACCATCGTAAACCCTGACCCTCGCATCACGAAGAGCCGTTCGCCGTCGGGCAACGTGGGTCGCGGAACGCTGATGACATACACAATCGCCGCTCGCAACGACACGTCAGGAACCGTGGTTGGTGCCACCGTGCAAGACACCGTGTCGGCCGACCTCACCAGTGTCACCTGGACCTGCTCGGCATCGGGCGGCGCAACGTGCCCGGTAGCGAGTGGCAGCGGCAGCATCAGCCAGATCGTGACGCTTCCCAAGGGCGGCATCATCACGTACACCCTGAAGGGAACGGTCTCCGCAACAGCAGCCGTGCCCGGCACCCTCAGCAACACCGCCACGCTCGGCATTCCAGCCACGTACACCGACTCGAATACGGGAAACAATTCCGCCACCGTCACCAACCCCATCGTGGGTCCAGACATGTCAGTGACCAAGAGTGACGGCAAGACCGCCGTGAGCCCCGGCCAGACGAACGCCTACACCATCGTGGCCAAGAACAACGGTCCGGTCGATGTCAGCGGTGCGATCATCACCGACACCATGCCAGCCACGTTCACGGGCGTCACGTGGACATGTGTCGGAGGCGGAGGGGCCACCTGCCCCACATCTTCGGGCGGTGGAAACATCAACGTCACGAGTGGTGTCATTCCAGTGAGCGGCACCCTCACGTACACCGTCAATGGCACCGTGAGTGCCGGGGCAACGGGAACAATTGACAACACGGCCAACGTCGCCAATCCCTCGGGTCTCACAGATCCGAACGGGTCCAACAACTCAGCTACGGACAGCGACACCATCACGTCGCCCGATCTGGCCATCACCAAGACCGACGGCATCACCACCGTCAACGGTGGCTCGCTGGTGACCTACACGGTGGTCGCTACGAACAACGGCCCCGGCCCCGTCACGGGCGCAGTGATCGTCGACAATCCACCCGCCTCGCTTACCAGTGTCACCTGGACCTGCAGTTCGAGCGGAGGAGCGTCGTGCCCATCAGCGAGTGGCAGCAACTCGATCAATGCCGTAGCCACCCTGCCCAACGGCGGCCAGCTCACATACACGCTGAAGGGCACGGTGAACCCGACTGCCACAGGTTCGGTTACCAACATTGCCACCGTGGCTACTCCGTCAGGCATGACGGACAGCAATACGGCAAACAACTCAGCCACTGACACCGACACCATCAACGGCCCTGACCTTGCAATTACCAAGACCGACGGAGTCACGGTGGTCAATGCCGGCCAACTCGTGACGTACACGATCGTGGCACGCAACAACGGCCCGTCCAACGTCACTGGAGCCACTGTCACCGACTCTGTCAGTGCATCGCTCACCGGCGTCACGTGGACGTGCGTTGCCGCCGGCGGCGCCAGCTGCTCCGCATCGGGCAGTGGCAGCATCAACCAGACCGTGAACCTGCCCAATGGGGGCACGGCCACCTACACCCTGAAAGGCACCCTCTCCGCTGCCGCCACCGGAAACCTCGTGAATGCCGCAGCGGTGGCCACTCCTAGCGGCGTCACCGACAGCAACACGGGAAACAACTCAGCCACCGATACCGACACCATCAACGGCCCTGATCTGTCGATCACCAAGACCAACGGTGTGTCGTCAGTCGCGGCGGGCAGTGTGGTCACGTACTCGATCACGGCCAGCAACACCAGCGGCATCGCAGTGGCCAGTGCCGTGATCGCCGATACCGCTCCCACATCGCTGAGCGGAGTCACATGGACCTGTTCGGCAACGGGTGGCGCAACGTGCCCCGCCTCCTCGGGCAGCGGCAATATCAATCAGACCATGTCGCTACCTGGCGGTAGCTCGGTGACGTTCATTCTCAAGGGGACGTTGAGTCCCGCAGCCACCGGATCTCTGGTGAATACCGCCACTGTCACCAAGCCCATAGGTGACAACACCAACAACAATTCCGCCACCGATACCGACACCATCACCGCACCACCGGCCACCACCACCCTTCCCCCCTCCGACGGAACATGAACCGAGAGACACGCGCCATGCCAGAGCACCCCAAGCTCGGTCGAAGTCGACGGTTTCTGCGACGACTCGACCGCAACGAACGCGGCGCCACTGTCGTAGAAGCGGCCTTGGTCACACTTCCATTCATCACCATCATCTTCATGATCATGGAGTTCGGACCGATGTTCTTCGAGTGGTCATCCGGCAAGAACGCCGCTTCGGAGGGCGTCCGGCTGGAGTCAATTGTGGGCGACGGAGACAATGCGGACTACGACACCATCCGCTCGATGCGCAATTCCCTCAAGAACTTGGGCGACAAACTCGATTATGTCATCGTGTACAAAGCCAAGAACCTCAAGGACAAGATACCTGTGGCTTGTACCACCTTGGCCACCGCGCGTCAGTCCGACGTTGACACCAACCCCGTGGGTCTGTTCGTTTCGGATCCCGGACTCACCGTGGAGAACTATCCGTGGGGAGCCCCATCGGCCCCGCCGATTCAGACTGCATGCAACGTCTATTACCCACGAATGTTCAGCCTGCCGAACATTCCCAACTGGAAATACGACCGAGACAAGGCCATTGCGCCCGTTCCTGAGTTCAGCCTTGACCGATTCTGGCCTGGTCGATACCGCGTTGCCTACCTATCCGGGCCGCAAGACTTTGTGGGCGTGTACGTCCAGAGCAGCCACCGCAGTATCACCGGTCTGTTTCCCCAACTCGGTACCAACACCAAGCCCAGAATCATCCGAAACACGGGAATTGTCCGTATCGAGCCGAGTAGGGCCACAAAGTGAATACACCTGAGCCAGAGTCCCCCACGCCACCGCTCACCAGAATGGGAAGGATCGTGGTCCGTTGCCGTGAAGATCGCGGCTACGTGATGGTGATGACCGCCATTCTGCTGCCCGTCTTGTTGATGTTCATGGCCTTGGCCGTTGACGTTGCGTACTACTACTACCGCGGTGTGCAGATTCAGAGAGCGGCCGACTCCGCTGCGCTGGCCGGCGTCACCCGGATGCCGAAGTTCAGCGAAGCGCGACGTATCGCCGATGATGTCGCCAAGCGAAACGGGTTCATCAATGCAGGAGACACCGAGGTGGCGGCCTCTCGTATTCCGAAGAACAACAAACGCCTCGTAGTCACCATCCGTGACAAGAATGTGCCGACGTTCTTTGGTCGCCTCATCAGGTCGAACTGGGAAATAGAGCGCAAAGCTACGGCCGAGTATGTATCCAGTATTCCGCTCGGCTCGCGGGAAAATGCGATTGGTACCGGGTATTTGACAGACTCGGGACAGCTGCAAAACTTCTGGTTGGCCGTGGCCGGTCCGTGCTCACCGAAGGAAGCCGGAGATCAATTCTCCACCCGTCTCGACGGCAATGCCGTGAACGTTGCACTGACCACCACCAACACCGAGAAGTACTCCCAACTCTGTGATGTTGACCCCGCCGCAGTTCCGTCGCCAAAGTCTTCCACGGCATTTTTACGGGCCGAACGCGATGCCAAAAACAGTGCCAACCCTGCCGATCCTCTTTTCCCAGCACTAGTGGTAAACCGTGACT
>JANYHQ010000415.1 GCA_025358985.1 Acidimicrobiales bacterium | reverse complement strand
CTCATGGAATTGGTGGAGCAATTGGGGGTTCGGTTGTGCGTCAACTTGGGAGCGTTCCCGGCGCCGGTACCTCATACGCGCCCGCTGTCGCTGAGCTCGACTGCCACCACTCAGGATCTGGCAGAACGAATCGGCTACGTGGATGCCAGTTTCGAGATCCCGGCCGGTATCACCGCAGCCATCGAGCGGGCATTTGCCGAGGCGGGCAAACCCGCCGTTGGGGTGTGGGCCCGGGTACCGCATTACGTGGCGTCCATGATGTTTCCCTCGGCGGCTGCGTCGGTCCTCGACGGTCTGGCCCGGGTCAGTGGACTGGTCATCGACACCGAGGAGTTACACGGGGCCGGCCGCCGAGTGGTGCAACAAGTGAACGAGTTGGTGTCCAACAACCCAGAGCATCGCGACATGGTGCATCAGTTGGAGGCGCAGGTGGATTCCGAGAGCGTGCAGGGCGCCATGGCTCCCGTCACCGAACAGGACCTTCCCACCGGTGACGAACTGGCGGCTGAACTCGAACGGTTCTTGCGCGAGCAGTAGAGCGGCCCGTGTACCAGTCTTCGTCGTGACGCAGGAACAGCGAAGACGCCGAGCACGGAAGCGCAGCGGACGAGCACAGGCCCATGTGTAGGGTTCGGCGATGTCTGTTGTCCCGCTGTCGTTTCCTGCCTTCATCGCCACCAAGATCACCGATTCCGATGGCAAGGTCCGTGTGGATCGAGGTCCGGGTACCTTCCAAGCCTCGGACCTCCCCGCTGGTGAACTCACCGTGCGGGTGCACTGGTCGGGCGTCAACTACAAAGATGCACTGGCCACCCTGGCCGACGGAGGTGTAGCGCGCCTACCGGCTCTTGTCCCCGGTGTGGATCTGGCCGGCACGGTGGTGGACATTGCCGGTGACGCCGGCGGGTTTAGCGTGGGACAAGAGGTGATGGCCCACGGCTATGACATCGGCGTGGCCCGTCACGGTGGCTACGCACAGTATGCACGCATACCTTCACAGTGGGCTATGGCCGTGCCGGCAGGGCTGAGCGCCCGAGACGCCATGCTCATTGGCACCGCCGGGTTCACCGCCGCGGCGTCAGTCCATGCGTTGGAATCGCGCGGGTTGCGGGCCGACACCGGCCCTATCCTCGTGACCGGAGCATCTGGCGGCGTGGGCTCGGCGGCGGTGTCGATGATGGCTCGACGCGGGTACACGGTGGCTGCGTCCACGGGCAAAGCCGACATGGCCCAAGAACTCAGGGACCTCGGCGCCACGGAGATTCTCAGCCGCGAAGACGTCAGCGCCGCCGGACGCCCTCTGGACAAGGAACGCTGGGCCGCAGTGGTGGATTGCGTGGGCGGCGACACCCTCGCCTACGCCCTGCGTTCGCTGCGTTACGGCGGCGCCGTGGCCGCCAGTGGGCTCACCGGGGGCACGGCACTGACCACCACGGTGCTGCCGTTCATCCTTCGTGGTGTGGCGCTATTGGGTATCGACTCGGTGCAGTTGGACATGACCACCCGGCGCGAAATCTGGTTCCGATGCGCCGCTGATCTACGTCCGCATCTGGATCCCTCAATGGTCACGGAAGTGGATTTGCAGGGACTCGACGCCGCCTTGACCACGGTACGAGCAGGCGACGCTCGCGGCCGCTTCTTGGTGCGCCTCGCCGATTGAGCAGCGAAACCATAAGTGCGCCGACGATGAATAGCATCGACAACAGTGACACCAGCAAGCCCGCCCGCAACCCGGGAGCTTCGTAGCGCAACTTCACCCGGTGGGTACCAGCGGGAACTGCCACACCGGTGACCAAGCCGTATATTCGCACCACCGACGATGACTTGCCATCCACCGTGGCCTCCCACCCGGGTGACCAGGCCTGGCTCACCACCACCATGGCGGAGCGCTGGGCCACTACGTCCATGACTACTGACTTCTCACCCCATTTGACATTCGATGCATGGCCGGCCGGGCCGGGCTCAGCCGCCGATGGGCAGGTGGGGCACACCCCGTCGAAGAGCACCTTGTCGGCCGGGTTCAGGGTTGGATCGTTACGCAGTGCCGCCACTTCCTCGGCGAAGGTAACCCGTTGCGATGCCCCCACCACAAACGCTTCGGCCAACCCGGGGTCACGTTCGTAGCGAGTCATAGGTGTACCTACTACCGGTCCGATGACCTTCCACGCCGCCGATGGTGGAGGGGCGGGACTAGTGGTGCCGGCCTGGGCCAGCAATGTGGTGATCCGCAACAAATCGGCGATCGCCGGCGAGGTGGTCCACAAGTCGGCTCGTCGTAGCCCGCCGTATTCCACCATGTCGCCTACTGCAGTGGCATACGGCAACGGAATGAGCGGATCGAAACCGTTGATGGACAGCAGCCGTTTGCCTACCCAACTCATCTGCAACAACGGCACGTCGGTACCGAATCGGTCGATGCCGCCGGGCGAATCCCGGACGGGCCCGAATGTCATTGGTTCATCGTTCACCACCCGTTCGGCGGCAACCGGGGTGAGGGAGAAGGCCCGCCACTCATACGAGTTGGCAAAGGCCCACATGTCGGCCGTGATCACCATCAGCACCAACGCCGCCGCCACTCGTCGATCCACCAACGAAACCGCTACTGCCGCCACCGCACCGAGCGCCGCCAACAGTGGCACCGCCACGGCGAGCGTACGGACTGCGGGCCCGGCGATGAAGGGCCGCAGCGATCCAGCCCGTTGCACCACGATGGCAAATAGGGCCAGCGCCCCAGCGGTGGCTCCGGCACGACCCAGGGCCAGCATGCGGGTGCGTCTGGTGCCCACCATCATCATGTGCACACCGGCCCCGGCCAGTACGGCCACGGCCAGATCGATCACCAGAACGTGACGACCCCAGGCCCGAAATCGATCAAAGATGGGAAGGTTCCGGAAGATCCAAGGACCGATGGGTGTGGACGGGCCCAGAATGAGAATGAGTTGCACTGGTAGCAACGCCAGCAGCGCCCGGCCAGCGGGGCGACGCCATATGAGCGGTAGGCCGGCCATGGCGAGCACCAACGCCGCCAACCCCACGTAGCCGATGAGCTCGCGACTGAGCCATATGCCTTTGTAGTCGTCGGTGTACGGCGCCACCCGGGCAGTGGCCCCGAAGAGGTAGGGAAATGTCAACAGGGGCAGGTGCGACAGGGGGTAGGAATACGTCATGGCACCGGCCAATCCCAGTCGTGGCCTGCCACTGTTGGGCGAGTATGCCGCCACCGGCAGCAATTGCATTGCACCCAGGCCGGTGCCAAGCACCAGTGTGAATGCCGCAATACCGAGCGACACGAACCGAGCGGACCAGGCTTGGCTCGTGTCAGTAAGCGCGCGTACCGTAGCGAAGCCAACCAGGGCGGTGATACAGATCCACAAGTTCTGCGGATGACCATCAAAGGCCACCATGGCCATAGAACCGGCCGTGACAACCATGGGAAGTGGCCGCCATCGGTCGATGATGTGATCCACCCCCCACAACGCCCACGGGAGGAACGCAAACGCCGCCCACATGGGTATATGGGTGAGATGGCCAATGGCGAAGGCATTCAGCGAGAACGCCACCCCCGATGCTGCTGCCGCCACGTCGTCGCGCCAGAATCGTTTGGCCAAGGCCCGGGCCCCCAGGCCACCAACGATGAGATGACCCACATACAACACAGCGTGGGCTCGCCGCGGATCAATGAGGCCATACAAGATATGGGGGAAATAGAACACCCCGCCCTGTGAACTGCCCAGCAACGGATAGCCGCTGAAGGCGTACCGATTCCATGTGGGTAACTCACCATGGAACCAGGTCCGTACCACCACCCGGTAGATAGGTAAGAAATACTCCGATGCATCCAGCAGGATCAACGTGCGTTGCCCAAGCAAAGCGCGGTGAAAGGCCACTACCGGCACGAGTACCACCAACAACACTGAGGCCCAGCGGGTGAGCCGACGATGTGATGTCACAGAGTCCAGGCGGCCGGACGCTTGGCTGCAAATGCCGCCATTCCTTCGCTCGCCTCGTCGGAGGCAAACAATTCGGCGGACAGTGTGGCTGCCCAGGCAAACGCCGCCCCCTCATCCATGCGTTGCACTCGCTGTAGTAACTCCTTAGTAGCGGCCATGGCCTTGGGTCCACCGAGCAACAACTTGGCCACCAGGTCATCAGTGGCGACGTCGAGTTGGTCGTCGGGCACGGCCCGAGTGATGAGACCAACTTCGGCGGCGCGTCGAGCGTCGATTCGCTCGCCGGTGAGGAACAATTCGGTGGCGTCGGCGGCGCGCATTTTGGGCAGGCACACCACGGAGATGATGGCGGGTGCCACCCCGATGCGTACCTCGGTGAACCCGAACATGGCCCGCTCGGGGGCAATGGAGATGTCGCAGCTACAGGCCAATCCCAAACCACCAGCCAAAGCGTGACCGTTGAGTTTGGCCACCACCGGTTTCGATGATGCCCGGATCATCTGGAACACCTTCACAAATGTAGGCAACTCTCCCGCCACTGCCGACACCGTCCGGCGTTCCTTGAGGTCAGCCCCCGCACAAAACGTGGTGCCGGCCCCCGTGAGCACCACCACCCGAACATCGACACGAGCCAACGCTTCCGCGACATGGGCGGCCAGCGACTCCACCAGAGCCGTGGATAGGGCATTGCGATTGTCGGGCCGGTTCAACGTGACCGTGGCCACACCGCCAGCCACGCTGAGCAGCGTGGCATCAGTGACATCGGTGGCGGAGGGATTGCTCATTGGCTCATCCTGTCCGGCACCGGTGCACATGTGTTGGATCACGCGCTGAATCAGGACTGTGGTGCCGCCTCACTAGGGCGGTGAACGTCGCTAAGGTCAGCCGAGTTTTCGACTGGAAGGCATCCACCCATGCGCCGTCCCTCGCAGTGGCCGTACAAATGGATTGTGGCCGCGGTGTTCGTCATCGGCCTGTTCATGGACATCCTGGACACCACCATCGTCAACGTCGCCATCCCTCAGTTGGCCAAGGATTTCCGCGCCACCGGAGGCAGCATCGAGTGGGTGGTCACCGGCTACTTGTTGAGCCTGGCGTTGTGGATACCTGCGTCAGGCTGGATCGGTGACCGTTTCGGTACTAAGCGAACGTTCTTGTTTGCGCTCAGCGTGTTCACCTTCAGCTCCGCACTGTGCGCAGTGTCGTGGAACCTCCCATCGCTCATTGGCTTCCGAGTATTACAAGGCGTAGGCGGCGGCATGCTCACGCCGGTGGGAACGGCCATGTTGTTCCGGGCCTTCCCGCCCCAAGAGCGAGCGGCGGCCTCCACCATCCTCACCATCCCCACGGTGCTGGCCCCTGCCACCGGGCCGGTGTTGGGCGGCTTCTTGGTGACCAAGGTGTCGTGGCACTGGATTTTTCTGGTGAACATCCCCATCGGCATCGTGGGACTCGTGTTCGGCTCCAAGTACCTCAAGGAACACAAGGAAGGCTCCACCAAGTCATTTGATCGCCCGGGGTTCGTGTTGTCTGGCGCTGGATTGGCCCTGGTGCTCTACGCGCTCAGCGAGGGACCACGGGTGGGTTGGGCGTCGTGGCAGGCGGCCGGCACCGCCGCCGCTGGAATAGTGGCGTTGACAGCAATGGTGTGGTGGGAACTGCGAATTCCCAATCCCATCTTGGAGTTGCGCCTGCTGAAGAATCGCCTGTTTCGTTCCGCCAACCTGGCATCGTTCATGTCATCAGGGGGGCTGTTGGGTCTGCTGTTTCTTCTGCCGCTGTTCCTCCAAACCCTTCGAGGGCTGTCGGCCCTGGACTCTGGACTCACCACGTTTCCTCAAGCCATCGGGGTTATCTTGGCGTCACGATTTGTGGGCAAGTTGTATCAACGGGTGGGCCCGCGGCGGCTGTTGGCGGTAGGCCTAGGCGGGGTGGCCATGGCCAGCGCCCTGTTCCTGTTGGTGGATCTCGACACCAGCCTATGGTGGATCCGCGCCATCATGTTCTTGCGAGGTTTGTTCTTCGCCTGCTCCATCATCTCGTTGCAAGCGGCCAGCTTTGCCACCATCTCCCCCGCCGACACCGGCCGGGCCTCGTCACTGTTCTCCACCATCCGCCAAGTAGGAGCAGCATTTGGAGTGGCGCTGCTGGCCACGGTACTCAGTACACGTACCAGTACCCGCGTTGGTGCTGCATCGGGAGAGTTGGCGATTCGGGCGGCCCAGGTTTCGGCGTACCACGACGCCTTCCTCGGCTCGGTCATCATTGCCATGCTCGGCATGCTCTGCGCGCTTTCCATCCGCGATGCCGACGCCGCCATCACCATGAAAGCGCGCAGCAACTCAAGTCCGGTGCCCGAACCAGCGCACTAGTCATGCGGCGACGTCACTCGTCAGCCTTACTAGCAGCCCCCTCCGCCGCCTTCGCCGACGCCGTCAAACAGACAGTTGGGTGCGCCACCACCGCGTGGTGCACCACCTTCGGAGCCACCCGACATTCTCCCGCCACCACTAGGTTTTGCAGGAACGTCAATGGTCTTGCCGGCTGGAGTGATGATGTACTTCCCCAGGACGGCTTGGATCCACAACCACGGAACCTTCTCCAATTTTGATGATCGGCGCAGGTGCAGGTTTGGGCGTGTCGTTGGGGCCCGCCTGAGCCGGAGTGACAGAGATGGCTGTTGCCGCAATGGTCATCGTTGCGGTGGTCAACATCATACGGACACGTAATTTCATGGGATCCCTTTGCTCGTTGCGGATACCGTTGACCTTATGGAATCGACGTTGGAGCAACATCAGGGGAAACCCCGAACTAGTCACAGAAGGGCACATGCCAAATGGGCTTGTCAGGTCTATCGGTGGAATTGACGCTGCAGTGGATCTGGGCGGCCTCGCTCGAAGCCGAACTGGCGGATGACCGAGAGCAGCTTGGTCGGTTGGTGGACGCAACGGTCAGCGAGTGGCCTCCAGAGGGTGGCGAGTGGGATGTCGACGCCATGAGCTACTTTCGCGAACTTCTCGACGATGCTTCGTTCCTACCGGATTGGGCTGCGGCCTACGTGATTCTCGACGGGCGGCTGGTCGGCACTGGCGGATTTTTTGGGCCACCCAACTGCGATGGAGAGGTCGAGATCGGCTTCTCCGTGTGCCGATTCCAAAGGCGCCAAGGCGTAGCGAGAGCTTTGGTGGCTCGCCTGTGCTTGATTGCGGCCGATCGCGGATGTACGTCGGTTCGGGCCAGGACGACAATGCAGAACACTGGAGCATTGGCAACGCTTCGCAGCAACTCGTTCACCCCGGCCAATCCAGGTCTTCTGGTAGACGGGATCTCGATCCTGTTCAGACGGTCGCTGCAGTGAAGAAGTGTGGGATGTCTAGGTCACTGATCAGGCCAAGTAGTGGTGGGCGACGTTGACTGTCGACCAGAGAGAGGCCGTAACCGATCGGGTCGACCTGTTGGCTGAACGGGGTCCGGACCTCGGTCGCCTGGTCATCGATCGGATTCACGCGCGGATGACTTGTACGACGAATACGTGCAAGAACTCGAAACGGAAGGACTGAACCGATGGTTCGAACCAAATTGCGGGGGAAGTGGCGAACACGAACACCCTGCTTCGCCTAGCGGCAGATCGGGCGTTGTCATCGTGGGTAGCGGCGGCCGCCTCGAGTTTGTTGACGCTGCCTCGGCGGTAATGAGGCGCACCAACTCGCGACGTCCACCATCGCGACGTTGGAGGGGAGCTTCGTTCTCAGTCGAGCGAGCCGTTCCACCGAGGCGTTGCGACTTTCAGGCTCAGCGCTACCGCAACTGATCGCAACCCGATTGCCCACTCACCGAAAAGCACGCCGGTCCTGATGGCAAACGGCTGTCGCTCGGCCCGGGCGTTGCCGGACTCGGACAACGGACCCCAAGCCGTACCGCGAACGGTCACAGGAAGGCACGGAACATCCCAGGCAGCGACCTGCGCGGAGAGAGGGCTTGATGCAGAGCTGGTGTCGGCACGTGCACCGATGATCGGACCGTGACGATGCCAAGATGTGCGATGGCGTCAACCGACCTTCGCTGGAACCTAAACATTCGTTGCCATCGGCTTGTTGTCGCGGCGGTTCGCCCGGGTGCACGTAACGCGCTCGATGTCGGTACCGGTGACGGTCTCCTTGCGTTCGATCTTGCTGATCACGGTCTCGATGTCGTCGGCATCGACATCGATAAGCCAAGCGTCTTACGCGCCACAGCAGATCCTCGCGCCACGCCGTCGACGCGGTTCGTGGTTGGGGACGTTTTTGAGTATCCGTTCGAGCTGGCGTCGTTCGATGTCGTCGCGTCGATCGCGCCGTTGCATCATTTCGACGCTGCGGCGGGACTACGCCGGATGCGCGATCCTCTTCGGCCCGGTGGCACCCTCGTGGTGGTCGGATTCGCTCGACCTTCAAGCGTTGGCGATCGGGCGAGAGCGGTCGGCGGGGCGGTGTACAAACGCACCCGGCAGATCCGCAAGCAGTACTGGGAACACGGTACCCCGACGCTTTGGCCGCCACCGTTGTCCTCAGCCGAGATCAAAGCAGTCGCCGCACAAGAGTCGCCGGTAGCGTGATTGCAACATCCAGGGGGCAACGGCGAGTCCGCCGATGGCGCTCGCCGGACCGTTTTACCAATTCGGTGTCGGGTTGTTAAATCGTATGGCGTGCGGACGCGTCGCTACGTGGCGCAGTGCCCGTTGCGCGTTGAGGTTGTCGGGCCCGATGTCGCGCATCTCGAAGAGCTTGTCGGCCTTGGTGAGGTTCTCGCGTGAGAGCTTGGCGGTCTCTTCGGGCGACAGCTCGGGGATGGGGATGATCTCCACCCAGACGTTGAAGACCCGC
>JANYHQ010000411.1 GCA_025358985.1 Acidimicrobiales bacterium | reverse complement strand
ACTTTCCAACGACTTCTTCGTGAACCTTCTCGACATTGGTTCGGAGTGGAAATCCACCTCCGGATCTGAGGATGTGTTCGAAGGGCGCCCTCGTGGGGGCGGCGATGTGAAGTGGACCGGTACCCGCTGCGATCTCGTGTTTGCGTCCAACTCGCAATTGCGAGCCATCGCCGAGGTCTATGCGTCTGACGACGCACAGCAGAAGTTCGTAGAGGACTTCGTGAAGGCGTGGACAAAGGTCATGAACGCCGATCGTTTCGACCTCGTCTAGCGACGTTTGACTGGGTGTCCGTGTCGAGCTCCGTTTTCCTCAAGGGAAGCGCGGCGGTTCGGCACGGACGTTGTCACCTATCGGTAGCTACTGGCGAAGAGCTCAGGTTGGGCTTGTATTGGTCGCCGGAGTAGTCATCGCAACGGTGTGGTGTCTCGATGGTGGAGGTGATCGGCTCGCCGATGGCTCCGTTGCCGGTTGCTGACCGGATTGACGATGAGAGAGAAGATACGACGCGGCCAGGGTGACATGTTTGGCGGTGACGCGTGGACGACAGAGTCACCGAACATCAGCATGGTGCCAGGCGGGCCCTTCGGACACACCAGCGCGTTTCGCTGCGCGAGGGACGAGACCACGTCGGGACCTACCGTCCACAGCGGGAAGCTCGTAGTGGTCGTGTCGAGAGATGTGGGAGCAGGCCCGTCAAGGTGTGACCCCGGAATGAACATCAATGGTCCGTTGAACTCTGTGACCTCATCGAGGAAGATGTGGAGATTCAGCGCCAACGGTTCGGGGACTCCGTCTTCATGGTGATGTGTGGCGAAGTCGTAGTGCCACTGCCACTGTTCTCCCGTGAACGGCTCCTTTGCGTTGACCTTGACCTGTTGGGCGTAGATCGGCACGCCACCGAGCGTCTGACGTGCTGGGACGAGGAGCCGTGGGTCGTTGACGAGACGCCGGAACAACTCGTGGCGTAGATGGAGCCCCATGGCTGTTCGCACCACGCCGCTCGACTTTTCGCGAATGTTCTCTGGCACGTTCTCGGCGATCAATTCAACGAGTGCAGCGTTGATCGATTCCACCTCGTCGGCGCTGAAACGTCCGGGCAATACAATCACGCCGTCGCGTTCGAACGCTTGCAGCTGTTCGGAGTTGAGCGCGTCTGTGGAGAGCGCCGAAAGTGCGGGGTGGGTGATGTTGTGTTCCATTTCGGAATCTCCTCAGGTACGTACGAGGTGGACGCTATGGCACCCGTGTGATGGCCCGGCGGTTGATGAGGAATCCTTGGCCAGAACGAGCGACCACGCATTGCACTCCCATGCCTTTTGCGGTGCATCGAAACTGCCCAAGAACGACGGACTTACCGGCCGCAAGCGTGAAAGCGTCGGTAGGGCCATCCCCAATGCACGAATTGCCGCTACAGACCTTGTAGACACCGGTTAGTTCGAGTTTGACGCTACGCGCCGGTGAAAACGTTTGACAGTATGCATACGATCCGCGCGCATCCTTGCTTGCCAACTCGCATTGAATGTTTCCGCTCGTCGAATGAAACGATTTTGTTGTTGCAGATGCCTGGCCGACCCCGATGCCACCGACAATCAACACTGCACAAACGCTGAGAACTGTGATGACCCGCATGCCGAGAACGTATCAGCGGGCGCGGAGGGTGCGCTGTCCGGGTGCCGTGCAGGCACGCGCAGCCGTGCTGGTGGCCGACACCAAGCGGGCTGAGGGCGTACCGAAGCGCGCCGCTGGACTCAAGCTCTCTGCCTTCGCCAACGGCGGAGGATTCTCCGATGTCCGCGTCGATGTTCGGGTCGGCATCTCCGACGCGCCCGATCAGAGCTTCGACGATCCGCAGCAGCGGGAGGTCAACCTGGACGGGGTTTGGTACCGGGCTTGCACCGCTCAGTCGAACCGGCGCACCGCCAGGGATCGCCTCGACCGCACCGGGTCTGGCTGCCCTGGGTCGAACGGGCGCTCCGATGTTCGCAACAACGCCGCAGTGATCCACGTGGACCGTCGTGCTCGTACGCGCACCGTCCGCGTGCTGTGGAACGTACAGGCCGACCCCGGGCTGGTGTTTCTGCCAGACCGTCGCAGCGAACCTGTCGTCAGTGCGGGCAGGATCGCCACCTCCGTGGTGGCCGCCATCGACGTGGAACCGGCCGGCTTCGGCGGTATCCTCGAGCTGCTGCAGGCTCGGGTGGTTGGACTGCTGTCGGCCGCCGGCGGACTCGGCCTGGTGTTCTTCTTCGTACTCCTCTATCTGTTGTTCAAGGTCAAGGACGTCGGCGATTGGCTGGTGGGACATGCGATGCGCAAGGTCCATGGCCGGGTGCGGGCGG
>JANYHQ010000406.1 GCA_025358985.1 Acidimicrobiales bacterium | reverse complement strand
GCGGCCGACGCACGGGCATTGGCGTACGTGCCGCTGGTGGAAGGATTTGGTTTACCTGCCGTAGAAGCTATGCGCGCTGGGATTCCTGTGCTGTCGTCGTCCGTCCCATCGGTAGCTCCCGGAACCACGGTGCTTGTGGATCCCCTCGACGTCAATGCCATGGCTGTGGGTCTGGTTCGAGTGCTTGAACACGAGGACACCCGGATGGAACTCACCGTTGCTGCTGCTGCGCATACCCGGCCGCTCACCTGGGCGGCGTCCGCTGCTGCACACGTCACCTTGTGGCAAAAGTGATGAGTCCGCCGATTGATCATTTTGTGGCCGTAGACGCCACGGCTGTGCATCCCACTTCGGGCGGTGCGGGGACCTACCTACGGGCAATGATAAGCGCACTGCCCAATGCCGGTATTGCCCCATTGGTGCTGGCCCGACGCAACGACAGCACTGCATGGGATGGCGCATCCCGGGTAGCGCGACTTGCACCGTCGGGTCGACCCTTGCGCCTTGCTTGGGAGCAACTGGGACTGGTGCGGTCGCTGCATCGTGTGGGCCCGGAAGTCACGGTGTTGCACAGCCCTCACTACACGATGCCCGAGCGGGTACCGTCGCGATTGGCCCGAGTGGTTACCATCCACGATCTCACCATGCTCACCCGCCCGCAGGATCATGAGCGGGCCAAACGTCTGCTCTTCGCTCGAGCGGTGCGGGTAGCGGCGGAACGCGCTGATGCCGTCATCTGCGTATCGCTCGCCACCGCCGATGCGCTCAAGGCCCACGTCACTGTGCGGGCCTGCGTGCATGTAGGTCCCCACGGTGTGGACACCGTGAGGTTCTCAGCAGTAGATCCGGGGACTGATTCCGGCATCCGCCTACGACATGGGCTTCATAAACCATTCATCCTCCATCTTGGAACCATCGAACCGCGTAAGCGTGTGGATGTACTTATGCGCGCATATGATCGTCTGGGTTCATCGGATGTGGAACTGGTGCTGGCCGGCGGAGCATGGCCGGGAGTGGCCGAGCAACTTCCTGCCACCACCCGCAACGTGCATCGCCTTGGCTTCATTTCTGATGATGATGTGGCGGCACTGTTGCGTAGTGCCGCGGTGGTGGCGTATCCGTCGGCGGAGGAGGGTTTCGGGTTACCCATCCTCGAGGCATTGGCTTGCGGAACGGCCGTGGTCACCACGTCGGGGGGCGCTACGGAAGAAGCGGCTGGCGGTGCAGCCATCCTCGTGGATGCCCACCCCACTGATTCGAGTGCTGCGGAATTGGCACTGATGGCGGGCTTGGAAGCGGCCCTCGATGGCGCCGGGCCATCCGTGGCGCAACGCCTGGCCGTGGCACGGGCGAGGACCTGGGTGGCCAGCGCGGAAGGGCATGCCCGGGTTTACCGCTCCGTACGCTGAACCAATTGTTGCTTCCGACCATCCCCCCCAAACATGAATGGGTCAGACGTCCAATCTCGTTTGGGAAAATCCCCTATTTGGGTATCTTCCCAAACGAGATTCAAGTTCTGACCCAGTGTTGTCGCGGATTGTCGCGGCGTGCGGCGCCGCGATGCTGCCCTCATGCGTCGTTCGGTCACGACTAGCCTCACGTAGTGCGCGTATTTGTCACCGGGGGCAGTGGATTCGTCGGCACCTGGCTGCGTCGTCATCTCCAAGATCAAGGCGATGTAGTGATGGACGACATGGTCGACATCACGCTCCCCGGCCCGCTCCAATCGGCCTTGCAGCAGGCCAGACCGGACGCCGTGTATCACCTCGCAGGGCAGGCCAACGTGGGCGACAGTTGGAAAGACCCGGCTGCCACATTCGCAGTCAACGCCAACGGAACCCTCAATCTGCTGGAAGCGGCCCGATCGTTACCGACGGTTCCCCGAGTGTTGGTGGTGTGCTCGGCGGAGGTCTATGGCAGTGTGCGCCCGCACGATCTTCCGCTCACCGAGGATGCGCCGCTGCGCCCCACGTCACCGTACGCCGTGTCGAAAGTGGCGGCCGAGTTCCTCGCCGTTCAGGCCCATCTGGGTTTTGGCACACCCACCATCAGAGTGCGCGCCTTCAATCACATCGGTCCGGGCCAAAGTGATGGGTTCGTGGTCAGCGCTTTGGCTAAACGCATTGCTGAGGCCGAGCGCGATCATCTCCATCAGATCGTGGTGGGCAATCTCAGCACCCGCCGCGACTTCACTGATGTACGAGACGTAGTGCGCGCATATCGTTTAGTCATTGAGCGAGGAGACGACGGGGCTGTGTACAACGTGTGTTCAGGAGTGGATCAATCCATCGAGGAAATGGCCCACCGGTTGTTACGGCTGTCCACCGCCGACCTCGAATTGGTGGTGGATCCCGATCAACAACGCAAAGTGGATGTGCCGATCTTGCGGGGCGAGGCTCTGGCGCTGCGAGTAGCCACTGGGTGGCTCCCGCAGTACCACTTGGACACAACGTTGCGCGAGGTGCTCGAGTTTTGGCGGGCGAAGGTTGCTTTACCCGTCCGCTGAGTGGTGACTCAGACGATTCAGGCGGCGCTGACGCGGCGACGAGTTGTGGTCTTGGCGACGCGTGAGGACTTGGGGGCGCGTGAGGCCTTGGCGACGCGAGTGGCCTTGACAACCTTGGGCTTGGCGGCGCGCGTGGCCTTGGCGACGGGCTTCACCTTGACCGACTTCACCGTGACGGACTTGGCCGTCTTGGCCGCCGAACGGGCCGGGCTCTTGACCGACTTGGCGGCTGCCTTGGCGGCTGACTTGGTGGAACGCACGGCCTTGGTGATGGTTGCGGTGCCAGCTGCGGTCGTGGCGGCTGGCTTGGCCGTCTTGGCCATGGGGACAACCGGTATGGCCGTGGCAAACTTGATGGCCTTGACCACGCCGTCGTGAGCCTTGGCGGCAAACTCAACACGGACCTTGCGGAACTCGCCCACGCCGTCTTGCACGTTCTCGGGGAGACGGTCAACGGCCCGGTCCACAAGGGGCTCCACGGCAGACTCCACGCGCAGGCGAGCGGTCTGGAGGGTCTCTACAACCTGGAGGGCACGCTTGCGGGCTTCAACCACCTGAGGCTTGAAGCGGACATTGGTGTCCAGACGAGCGTCGTTGGCCCGCTTGGCCGCCAACGTGGCGAAGCCGACGGCCGTATGGCCGATGTCGGTGAGGGACTTGTTGAGGTCGGAGGGCAGTTCAAAGCGCATATAAGCACTGTACGAAGCAGCGCTAGCAATTGCAAGCATTTTGCTAGCAGTGAGACCTCATTCACACGGGAAAGCGATGTGACGACCTCAGCGCCCCGTTCTGTCACTACCCCCGGAGTACCCTCGTGCAGACATGGATGTGAGTGACACCGATCTTCCCAGTGTCGTGGTCGTGGTCGTCACCAGCGACCCCGGTCCCGAGTTGGAACGCACCCTGATGTCAGTCGTTGCCCAGGATGTCCGCTGCTCGCTCCTCGTCATCGACGACGCATCCACGGTGGATGTTTCGGCGCGGGTGGCAACCGTTGCCCCCGGTGCGTTCGTGAAGCGGTTGACGCCGATGGTGGGTTTCGCAGCGGCTGCCAACCAAGTGCTCACTGCCGTGGAAGGGGCAAAGTTCTATCTGATCTGCCACGACGACGTTGACCTCGCCCCATCCGCTGTCCGGGCCATGTTGGATGAGGCGCAGCGTTGTCAAGCAGGAATTGTCACACCCAAGTTCGTAGCGTCCGATGATCATGAGCGGCTGGTGGGGATGGGCTTGGCCACTGACCGTACGGCCCGCCCGGTGGCATTGGTGGAACGTCGCGAACTCGACCAACACCAACACGATCAGGAGCGCGACGTGGCGGCTGGGTCGGGTGCATGCATGTTGATCAGAGCCGACCTGTTCACTGCTTTACGCGGATTCGATGAGCTAACCACCGTCGCTGCCCGACCCACCCCCAACGGGGACCCCCGCAATTCGCTACTGGTCCGAGCGCTGAGTGCCCCAGAGTTGGGTGAGGACATCGACCTGTGCTGGCGGGCCCGATTGCGCGGCGCCCGCATCGTGGTGGCACCTGCGGCGCGTGTTGCCCACGCCGAACGACCCCACCGGCTCCCGGCCGCCTCGGTGGCAGGTATGACCGACAGCGAGGGCCAAGCTCACATCATCGCCCTCAACACGGCAACTGCTGCTCGTACCCTGGCGATCCGTCGAAACCGAGTTCGCACTGTGGTCTCGGTGCACGGTGTACGTCGATTGGTGCCAGCCGTGTTCAGCTTGGTGTTGCAGTGGGGTTTGCTGATTCGACGCAGCCGGGGCCAACTCGTTCGGCTTACTCGTCTCGTTCCCCGCCAAGGTTTGGCGACACTGCGCAACCATCGTCGCACCGTCCAGCGCACTCGGTCGGTCACCGATGCTCAGTTGGACCGTCTCCATTTGGGTTCTCTGGATCGCTGGCGACACTCGTTGTCCGCGGACTTGGCGCAGGACGGCGCCCAGGCCTGGACGCTGGCAGAGCGCACCGTGCTCGCTGGACTGCGTCGCGGTCCTGGCCGCTGGATTGCCACCGCGGCAACGCTGTTCACGGTGGTCTTCGCGGTTGGCAGTCGCCACCTCATCGCCCAACGGGTGCCGGTGGTTGGACAACTGGTGCCGTTTGCCTCACTCGATCAGTTGCTGAGAGCGTACGGCAGCGGATGGCGCCTTGTGGGCACGGGGTCCAGCGCCCCCGGACCCCCGGCGCTAGCGATCTTGGCGCTGCTGCGGATCATCACCCTTGGTGCCGATGGCATTGGCCGTACGCTGCTCACTCTGGGCATGATCCCCATGGGTGTTCTCGGCGCCTGGCGTCTTGCTCGCCGGCTCACGGTGTCCAACGAGCTGGGTGGCCTCGTCGATGGCGGGGGTTCAGTAGGTCGTCGAGCCAGCGACCGAGCCAGCGACCAAGGTCAGAGTGCCATTCGGCTGCGGGCGTTGGCCGGTATCGCAGGAGCCGTGGCCTATGGCGCCTGCCCGCTTCCTTACGGGGCGCTGCGCCTCGGTCGCTGGGACGCGTTGCTCGTGTACGGGTCGGCACCCTGGTTGCTGGGTCGGTTGCTGTCCACCAGTGGATGGTCCCCCTTTCCTGCTGAAGACCGCCGCGCCGCGGAGCCCCGCCGTCCCCGTATGTTGGCGGCGGCGATCAACGTGCTACGTGGAGCGGTGCCCTTGGCCTTGCTCAGTGCGTTTGTGCCCAGCACCTTCATCGTGGTCGTCATCATGGTGGTGGGCTTGGGCCTGGGATCGCTGCTCATTGGTGAGCATTCCGGT
>JANYHQ010000393.1 GCA_025358985.1 Acidimicrobiales bacterium | reverse complement strand
GAGGCCACCATTGCCTCATCGCGCTCCAATGCCACTCCCATCAACTCAGAAATGGATTCCCGGGTGATGTCGTCCTGTGTAGGACCAAGCCCGCCGCAGCAGATGACGGCGTCGGCCCGCTCCAGCGCATCACGAAGCGCGCTTACAATGCGAGCTTGGTTGTCGCCCACCTTGATCTGCATGAGACTGTCGATGCCCGCAGACGCCAGACGCTCCCCCATCCATGCGGAGTTGGTATCCACAATCTGGCCCAGCAGCAACTCGGTGCCCACAGCCACCACGTCGCAACGCATCAGCGTTTGGCGCCCGATTTCACCGGTGGCTTCTTTTTCGGTGGGGTGTAGCGCTTGGACCGTGATGCCAGGTCTCTCCCGGTGGCATCGGTGGTGGCTCGTTGCGCTTTGGAATTGGCAGCCTGACGCTCCGCAGTGGGGTCACCGAAATCGCCGGCCGCCATACGGGCCTCGGTGGTGTCCTTGCGGGCCTTGGACATGGCAAACGTGAGATACAACACGAAGGCCAAGAACGGGTAGGCAAAGAGGTAGTTCTTGCCCTTGTTGGCGTTCCATCCGGGCCACAGCGAGCAGGCCACGAACGTGATGATGGAGATGAACCGGCTGGCAAAGCGGGCTCCCACAGCTACCGCCACCACCATGGCGGCGGCAATGGCCAACTGAGTCTTTTCCGTGCGGGTGACGCCGTCGGGCACGGTGACCGCCAGCGAAACCACCGTCATGTACACGGCCATGACGTAGGCGCCCATGCGCTCCTTGGGACGCAAGGCCATCGACGCCTTGAGTTCCTCCGGGCGAAGGCGGATCTTGGGCCCCCTGACCCTCGCCGGACGGGGCTCTTTCGGAGTGGACAATCGAGGAAACAGACCCATGAGCGCACACGTTACCGGGGTGTGGTGGCCACCACTGCCGGAGTGCGACGGGCATCCAGCAGATACAGCCATCCGGAGTACACGGTGAAGACGGTGGCCACTACCAACGTGCCTCGGGCCAGCCAGGGCCATTCGCGGCCCACCCAGGGCAAACAGGCAAAGGCCACGGCAAACTGCTGCACCACGGTTTTCCATTTTGCTGAGTTGCGGGCGGGCAACGAGATACCACGTTGGGACAGGCGAGAGCGGTAGATGGAGATGGCCACTTCCCTCCCGGCGATGATGGCCACCCACGGCCACCAGAACGCGTGCTTGGCCACCAACACCACCAACGCACCGATCACCAAGAACTTGTCGGCGAGGGGATCCAGAAACGCCCCGGACGAGGTGGCGCCGAAGCGACGAGCCAGCATGCCGTCGATACCGTCGGTCATACACGACACCCACCACAGCAAAAATGTAGGGACGTCGAACTGGCGTCGCGCCACCAACATCAATACCACCGGGGTGAGCGCGATACGCAGCAACGTCACCGCATTGGCGGGCGTCACCAAGGCGCTGGCCGAGTACCGCGGTACACGGGTAGGCGCAGACGTGGACATCAGATGAGCTCGGCCACCACGTCGGGACCCATTGCCGCCACCACGTGGACTTTGGCAAACGATCCAACCGGAAGCGACTCGGGGACTCGGACCACGCCGTCGATCTCCGGTGCTTCGCGATGGCTGCGGCCCACGCCCACACGGTCCACCAACACTTCAATATGCGCGCCGATGAGTGCATCGCGCCGCCGGGCAGTGATGCCATCCTGCAACTCACTGAGCTCGGCCAGGCGCTCTGACATCAACCCAGCTGGCACCGCCCCATCCAGCTCATAGGCGTACGTACCTTCCTCCCGGGAATACGAGAAGAAGCCACACCAGTCGAGTTGGGCATCGGTAACAAACTGTAGGAGTTGGTCGTGGTCATTCTCGGTCTCGCCCGGGTAGCCCACGATGAAATTGGACCGGAATGCTGCATCTGGTTCACGAGCGCGAATGGCATCAATACGACGCAAGAAACGATCACCATCACCCCATCGCCGCATCCGTCGTAATAATGGCTTGGACACATGCTGCAGCGAAAGGTCGAAGTACGGCGTACCGGTGGCGCACATCACATCGATGAGTGAGTCACTCAGATCAGACGGATACAGATACAGCAGCCGCGTACGAGCCACCTTGGCGGCCACCGCCTCCACCAACGCCACGATGGAACCGGCTCCGAGCGTGGCGTCGTCCTTGCCGTAGCTGGCCAGGTCCTGAGCCACCAGCACAATTTCCGCAGCGCCCAGTTGTTCCACTTCGTCGAGGATCTGAGACACCGAACGTGATCGCTGTGGCCCGCGAAATGACGGGATGGCGCAGAAGCCGCAGTTGCGATTGCATCCTTCGGCGATCTTGACGTAAGCCCACGGCGAGTTCGAGGGAGGCCGGGGCAGGTTCAGCAGATCGAGTAGTGGCACTGGCGCTGAAATCAGTCCCGTGATCACCCCTGTCGTCACACTGGGTTTGCGGCCGAGTTGCACCGGCGTGCCAACCAACGCGGGCGAAACCGGTACTCCGAAGCCCGCCACCTGATCCACCTCGGGCAGCGCATCAGCCAATTCTTGTCCGTAGCGCTCGGCCATACATCCGGTGACCACAATGCGCGCCCCGGATTTTCGTCGGTCGGACAATGCCAGCACCACATCAATGGATTCCTGGCGCGCCGCCTCGATGAATGCGCATGTGTTCACCACCACCAAGTCGGCATCCTCGGGCGATGTAGCGGCCGACATCCCGTCCACCAACAGCGTGCCCACGAGCTTGTCGGAGTCCACCTGGTTCTTGGGGCAGCCCAGTGTTTCGATCCAGTACTGGGCGCCCATACGCTCACGCTACCGGGCCCCTCCGGAGACCTCTGACACTCCTGGAGAAATGTCGCGACAATCGGTTGCATTCATGTGTCATTCAAGAGGTTGCCGGGTAGTGGGTAACTACTTCTTTGCCACTTCTTTGCCACGTTCTGATGGAGGCTCCATGACCGCAACCCGATACGCCGAACCACCCCGGGTCCGTAGTGCCTTTGCCCGATCGTTGGGCAAGTGGCTGGCCATCGGAGCCACCGTGGTGGCGCTGTTCAATTTCGGACTGCCGCACTTTTTTGGCTCTGTGTCCAACCCGTTTACCCAAACCACGGTGGACCACAGCGGACCGGCTCTACTGCAGGCTCTCTCCAACATGTCGCGATACGAAGCGGCATCGGGGCGTTTCGAGGTGGTCATCGACTTGGAGAAGGACGCCAAGTACATGCCGGCAGCGTTACGCGGCGAACGGACCACCTACTTGGCCGTGGGCACCGTCAATGCCGGAGTGGACCTGAGTGGGTTGGATGCCACGCACATCGTGAGCGACCCCATCACCAAGGTGGCCACCATCACCGTGCCCCATGCCACGCTCGGCGCAGTGATGCTCGACGCCACTCATTCGAAGGTGTTGTCGCACAAACGCGGCTTGTTGGACCGTATGGGTCAGGCGCTCGGCGATGCACCGGCTACCAAGCCGGAACTCTTCAAGGTGGCGGAGCAGCGCCTACGGTCCGCGGCGGTGGCCAGTGATGTACGGACCACCGCTGAGACCAACACCCGCACCATGCTCACCAATCTCGTCCAGGGCCTGGGGTTCACTTCGGTCACCGTGGTGTTCCAGAACCCCGTGCTGCTCGGCCCGGCCGCACCGTTGCGACACTGAGCGCGCTGGTCGCGACAAGGAGATGGTGCACTGGGCGTCGCAACCAGCGCGCCCGTTGTCGCGACCGTGGTGGGGTGGTGCGACAGGTAACGTTCGTTGATGCGTGTGGTTCTGGTTGCCGTCATCTCGCTCGACGGGTGTCTCACCCGGCATCACGATGAAGGAGCCAGTTGGGCTTCGGCGGCAGACAAGCAGCATTTTGCGTCTGCGCTGGCCGATGCCGATGTGTATTTGATGGGCAGCACCACCTACACGGAGGCCAGGGACAACATCCGCAAGCGTCTCGACAGCGGCCATCGGCGGATCATCATCACCCGCACTCCTGAGAAGTACGAACACGACACGGTGCGTGGACAGTTGGAGTTCACTTCCGATACGCCGCACCAAATTGCGGACCGTATGCGCGCAGATGGACACCGTCGCTGTGCGGTACTCGGCGGAGGGGAGATCTACAACTTGTTCCTGGGCTCGGGCGTGGTGTACGAGATGCAGTTGACCCTGGAGCCGCGGGTGTTCGGTGATGGCAAACGTCTGGCCGGAGCATCCACGGCCATTGATCCAAAGCTCTCGCTGACCAAGGTCGATCACCTCAGTGACGACACACTGTTGCTCACCTATCGTCGATCCGAGTAACACGCTGGGTGGCCGCCGTTACGTCCCGCCTGGCAGGATCGGCCGATGACCGATATCGCCGTGGTGGACATCGAATTGATTGCTGACGGGTTGGAGTTTCCGGAAGGCCCCGTGGTGATGCCCGACGGCAGCATCGTGGTGTGTGAGATCAAGGGTCAACGGCTCACCCGCGTCGCACCCGTGCCGGGGGGTGGTTGGGGGCCGAAAGAGGTGGCGGCCACCGTACCGGGCGGTCCCAATGGCGCCGCGCTTGGCCCCGATGGCGCCATCTATGTGTGCAACAACGGCGGTTCGCTGGAGTGGCACCACCGTGGGGGGCTCACCGTGCCCGGCAACTTGGCTTCCACGCACAGCGGTGGTCGTATCGAGCGGGTGGACCTCGCCACCGGGGCGGTCACCGTGTTGTACCGGGAGTCGGGTGGCAATCCGTTGAAGAGTCCCAATGACCTGGTGATGGACGGTCACGGGGGGTTCTGGTTCACTGACAACGGCACCCGTACCGATTTCACGGCCGACCGCACGGCTATCCACTACGCATTGGTGGATGGGTCATCGTGTATCGAGGCCATCCGACCGGTGGACGGGCCCAATGGGATTGGCCTGTCCCCCGCGGGCGACCGTATCCATTGGGCTGAAACCCATACGGGGAGAGTGTTTTCCCGGGTATTGACATCCCCCGGGGTGGTGGGTGCGGCCGGTCCGTTGAACGGCATTCAGGTGGGTCTTGCGGGGATGCAGTTCCTTGATTCATTGGCCATGGAGGCCAATGGCAACGTGGCGGTGGCCACCATCGTCAATGGCGGCATCACGGTGGTGGGCATCGACGGGGAGGTGGAGCACGTGCGCCTGGCCGAGCCGTTCCGAGATCCCATCACCACCAATATCGCCTTTGGTGGCGATGATATGCGCACTGCCTACATCACACTGTCTGGTACCGGTCGATTGGTGGCGGTGCGCTGGCCCCGGCCCGGATTGAAGCTGGCGTACTGATGAAGGGCTCAGCAAATGGCCAGAATGTTGGGTGGGGTGGCCACCCCGTTGAGCAAGTTGAGTGGCGCACTTGTCACCATGAAATCGTAGGTACGCGTAGTGTGACACTCATCGGCCAATGACTCCAGATCAAACAATTCACCGAGCGGCAGCCCCAACAACGGCAGCAAACTGAGGTGCAGAAACAGACTGGCGGCCACCGCAGGATCGGCCGAATCGGCCAGTGCCGCGACGCGATCCTCGTCAGTCATGGCATACATGGGTGGCGGCCACGATTCCACCGCCGGGTTGTCGCAGCCGATGCAGGAGATATGCAGGTCCCACAGGCACGCAGCCATGGCCTCACTGGCCTCGAGCCCCACGAATGCGGGGTCGGCTGCGTACGTACTGCGGACCTCCGGTGAGAGTGCACGGTAAAACGGTAGCCAGCCGGTACGGATCAACAGAATGTCACCCGTCTCCACCAAGATGTTCTGTGCACTTAGGGTTTGGAGTAGGTCGTTGGGCGTGATGACGTCGGTGATGACGTCGGTGATGCCGCCGTGGATGGGCCGGCCCTGATCAGCCCGCCACCTGGCCACATCGGCCAACACGCCACGACCCACTATTCCCTTACGGGCCCAGTGATGGACACCGTGTTCAGCCTCGGGAAGGCCGTTGTAGGCACCATGGATGGCGCTTCGTACATGGCGGAAGCCGTCCCACTGACTGCTCGACTGGGTGTTCCAACCGTGCAGCATGTCGTCGCAGGAGATACCCGATGGCCTACTCGCAACCTCATGACCGAATGCGGGCCGACCGAATAGCGGCGGATCCGGCAACTCCAGTTCCAGGTTGAGGGGATGTACGTGGCCGGTGCGAACGGTGAGTGCAGCCCGCTTGGCTCCCTCCGCCGACAGCAGATTCAGGCAACCCAGGTGGTCGTCATCGCCCCATACCCCCCACGATGAGCCATTCGGCAGTTCCGGGCGAACCGGCAATTCGGCATACGACGGCAACGTGGCGCTCATGGCCTCAGCATCGCACCCCACCAACCCCAACAAGACCGGGTCAGAAGGCCGTTCTTGTTGGGGTTAATCCCCTATTTGGGTATCTTCCCAAACGAGAACCCGGTGGTGACCCATCCTTGTACGGGTTGGTTAGGGGGCGGTGATGAGGCCGCGGGTGTCGGCGGCAATCATCTCGACGGCGCCCGGTAGTCGTACCCTCTCCATCTCCATCTCGGCCGCCGCAACCACAGCGGGCACTGAGTCATCCACACACACGCCGAGAAGGGCGGCCCCGGCGCCCGACCAGCATGCCCCGAGTGCACCGGCGGCCACCATGGCATCCATCACCGGCTGGGCCTCCGGGTACAACACAGACCTGTACCCCTGATGCAGACGATCACCAAAGGCGGTCGGCATGAGCACCCGATGATCGGCCAATCCAGCCAAGAGCAGCGCCATCCGACCGAGGTTGGTCACCGCATCGCCATGGGACACCATGGCCGGCAGCGCCGCCCGGGCCTCCTTGGTCCGCAACTCCTTGGTGGGTATCACCACCACAAATCGCAGCAACGGGTCCAGTGTGAGACCCCGCACCGTGGGCACACCATCCACGAACATACCGGCCACCAAACCACCGTGCACGGCCGCACCAGCATTGTCGGCGTGGCCCTCCCACAAAGCTGCGAATGAGAATGGATCTTGACAACCGGCCGCCGCCGCGGCGGCGACGATGAGGGCGGCTGACGATCCGAGTCCACGCGCCAACGGGATGGTGGACTTCACATGGATGCGCACCCGTAGGTGACCAAGCACCTCCTTCACCACCAGTGCGGCCAGATGATTGGGGCCTTGGGAGAGATGCGAGCCCTCTCCCTCGGCACTGATCCGCAACCCCTCGGCCGGCTCCACGGTGACCTCGGTATAGCGTTTCAACGCCAGTCCCAACGTGTCAAACCCAGGTCCGAGATTGGCTGAAGAAGCAGGAACCCTGGCGCGCACCGCAGGAGTCTGTCAGGCCCGCCGCTTCTTCAGAAGCGCTTCGAGTTCCTCCACGGTCATGAGCACGTCACGCGGCTTGGATCCCACCGAGGGGCCCACGATGCCCTTGCGTTCCAACAGATCCATGATCCGCCCCGCCCGACTGAACCCCACCCGCAACTTGCGTTGCAGCATGGACGTGGAGCCGAGTTGGCTACGCACCACCAGTTCCATGGCTGCCTCAAGCATCTCGTCACCATCACCATCGTCGTCATCCTCGACGGCACGGGTGGCCACCAACTCATCCGAGCCACCGAAGTCGATGGAACTACCGCCGATCGGCGAAGTGCGGTTGGCGCCTGACAGGGTGAAGGCAGGCACTCCACCCATGGCAAACGACGGACTCTCATCTTCTGCGCCGGGGATGTCCGAAAAGCCCACGAAACCACTGGTGTACTCACGAGCACCAGGCTCGGCCGACCGGTCGTCGAGGGCGGGCTCGGGCCCGGTGCGGCGTTGTTTGGCCACCGCGTCGTTCTGCTGTTTCCAGAATCCGACCACCTTGCGGATCTCTTCTTCGCTGACGAAGTTACCCTGTACACGTACGGCCACATTGGACGACACGGTGACCATCAACATGTCGCCCTGGCCGATGAGCCGCTCCGCCCCGGGTTGATCCAAAATCACTCGGGAGTCGGTGAGGCTGGACACCGCAAACGCAAAGCGAGTGGGCACGTTGGCTTTGATGAGGCCGGTGATGACGTTGACGCTGGGGCGCTGCGTGGCTATGACCAAGTGGATACCCACGGCACGAGCCTTCTGGGCGATACGACAAATCGACTCTTCCACATCACGGGCGGCCACCATCATGAGGTCGGCCAACTCGTCCACCACCACCAGGATGGCCGCCAGTTTCGAATACTCCGGCGCAGGGGCCAACCCAATACCACCGGCCGGATCATCTGCGTACGGATCATCGAAATCGCCACGGTCCACGGCAGCGTTGTAGCCGCCCACATCGCGGAAACCGAGCTGAGCCAACAGCTCGTAGCGGCGTTCCATCTCCTCCACCGCCCAAGAGAGGGCATTGGCTGCCTTCTTGGGATTAGTGACCACTTGGGTCAGCAGATGAGGCAGCCCGTTGTATTGCGACAACTCCACCATCTTGGGGTCGATGAGAATGAGTCTCACCTGATCGGGTGTGGTGCGCATAAGGATGGAACACAGCAACGAATTGATACAGCTGGACTTACCGGAGCCAGTGGTGCCCGCCACCAGTACGTGGGGCATCTTGGCCAGATCCACCAGTACCGGTTTGCCGTCGATGTCGCGCCCGATGGCCACGGTAAGCGGGGCCTCCAGGGCTTTGGCCTCCGGTGAACCCAACACGTCAGCCACTGCCACCAATTGACGTTGGCGGTTGGGGACTTCGACGCCAATGGCGGACTTGCCGGGGATGGGCGCCAGGATCCGTACATCAGCGGTGGCCATGGCGTAAGCGATGTCCTTGTGCAGCGAGGTGACCTTGGCAACCTTGACCCCGGCACCGAGTTCGAGCTCGTAGCGGGTGACGGTGGGACCCACGGTCATGCCCACCAGGCGGGTTTCCACCCCATGGGCGGCCAGAGCTTCTTCCAGTGTGCGGCCCATGGATTCCACCGCCCGCCGGTCCACCTCCACCTTCTTGCCCTTCTTCAGCAAGTTCATGGATGGCAGCTTCCATACTGGCGCCACGGTGCCCCGGTCGATGCCCGGCAACGGGCGCGACTCCACCCTGTCGCCCTCGCCCTTCCAGGCCGGCGCACCGGCAAATGCAGGCACCACGATCTCGGCAGTGACGTCGGCTCCCGCTTCGGATTCCTCGTCCAACTCGTCGTCTTCTAATTCGAGTTCCGACTCGGCGTCGTCGAGCTCATCATCTTCGAGTTCTTCGTCCTCGAGTTCCTCGTCTTCGTCCCAGTCATCGAGCGAGTCAGCGTCGAAGATGCCCGACTTCTTACGACCCCGCTTGCGCTTCGGTTCCACTGCTGGCAACTCTTCGTAGCCGGCGTCGAGCTCGAGCGCACTGCCTTCACGACGCGCCGCCAACCATTCGGCGAAGTCTTCTTCGTCCGCATCCGATGACCCCTGCGCCCTACCGGCCAAGGCTCGCTTCTGCGCCCGGGTGAGCGACGCCGGCTCGTCCAAATCGATGATGTCGGGGTCCGAAAGGACCGATCTTCCCCGCAATCGTCGAGGCGCCCGTTCGGTGTCGTAGTCGTCGTCCTCGTCGTCACGCCTGCCCGGCAGGGTGAACAGGCTCGACATCCCTCGGCGCGCATATGAACCCACGGGCCGTACACCGTCGGCTGTCCGGTTCACCGCGTCCCGGACACGTAACCGCGTGATGATCAGCGCGCCTAGAAACCCGATGGTGACCAACATGAGGGTGGCACCCCAGGTGGCGGCCACCGCCACCAACGGCTCGCCCACCGCCGCTCCCACCAAGCCACCGGCTTGACGCAGCCGCTCCAGTGGAGAGCCCCAGGCCGGGGCACCCTTGGCCAGGTGCAACAGACCGGTGGATGAAACCCCGATGAACATCCAGCCGATAGCCACCCGGCTCGGTTCGGCGTGGGCCCGGCCTCGGACCAGCACCCATCCCACTCCCACCAGGATCACGGGCACCAGCACTTTGCCCTGGCCCAGTAGGGCGCCAGTGGCGGACCGCACCAAGCGTCCGAAGGGGCCGGTGAGATCGAGATAAATGCCTAGACCAGCCAGGATGCCGGCCACCACCAGGACTAGACCCCAGACGTCATCAGCCTGTCGACCCAAATGATCGGTGAAGAACCCACGCGTTCGGGCTAGGGCACCGGGACCGGAGCCAGATGATCGGCGCGCAGACGATGAGGATCCCCGCGAGGGTGAAGCTCTTCGAGTGCCGCCGCGCGGGGAAGTGCGCGTCGCCACAACAGCGTCAAGCTAGCAGCGACTGCTACATGGGTCTGTGCTCGTCCGCTTCGCTTCCGTGCTCGACGTCTTCGCTACTCCTGCGTCACGACGACGACTCATGTACCTGGAAGGGCCACATC